>CATOJU010000007.1 GCA_951800555.1 uncultured Rickettsiales bacterium
TTTTATTATTCTATGTTATTTTTTTAATTATTTTAAAATTTGTTAGCTTTTTTTGTTATTTATAAACAATATGTATTTTAAAGAATTAATATTAATTCTTTAGACTAGAATAGATTTAGTCTATAATTACTATTTACTTTTAAAATTTGACTATATAATATATTTTTATATAAAAATAATTATTAAGAATAAATATGAAAAGAGCAAAAAATTTAATATTGTTAGCTAAAGAAGATTTTCCAAAAATAATCGCGAACAATACGGATGTTGAAAAAAATGATATTAATGATTTATCAGAAGAAATTATATCGTGTATAAGAGATATAAATAACCCAGAAAAGCAAGAATAAATATAATTAAATTCAACTATATAAAACTTTTATTAAACTTAATCTACTTCCAAAAATAACAATTTTGATAAAGAATCAAAAAAATTTTGATATACAATTGGTTCAGTTATAATTTTTGAATTCTTAATTGCATTAAGCTCAACAAGTACTTGATTTCCAACATTTTCAACTAAAATATTAGTCTTAACAATATCTGTACACTCACTTTCATATGTAGTATCAATAAACAAAATTCCGTTAATAATTCCTGATGTTCCATCAACTTTTTCAATAATAAATCCTAAATCTTGTAACATAGAAATAATTGTTCTTAAAACAAATTCTTTATTTTGTGTATTAAAATAACTTGATTGGTAACTTCTTGTTTGAAATTGAGTTTGTTCTACTTTTAGACTTTTACCAAATCTAATATCACTACAGCTATTAAATAAAATAGTTATAATAAATAATAATAAAAAATCTTTCATTTATACTCCTTACGCATCATTGATTGTTAAAAAAATATAGTAATTCAATTTTTCAAAAAAATCTGTATATAAACTTTTATCTTTCACAACTTCAATACTATTGCCATATTCCATATTTCCTGTTAAATTAGTCCAGGTAATTTTATAAAATCCTATTTTTACATTATAACCGGGTTTATTTTTGTTTTTTGTAGAAACTATAGTAGCATATGTTTTGTATTTTATATCAAATTCTAAATCATCATTCTCAAGTATTTCTTTGTTAAAAAGCGTATACTGAATTGAAGAGAATGCGATATCAGAAACAATCGAATCTGTAGTTTGTTTCAAATATGTACTAAAATCAAGATTTTCATTTTTATAGGCCGCTATTAAACCCAATTTACTTTCAGTTTCATATATTATAAATCCTAAATCTTGTAAAGTTTTAGTAGCTGAAGCTAATATAATATCTTCATTGTCTACATTAATATATTTTGTTTTATATTGTTCTGTAATTGAGTGATTATTATTAAGTTTATAATAATCATTATAGGTTACACAACCAGTTAATAAACAAAAAATTATCATATTTATAAATATCTTCATTATATTTTCCATTAAATATTCTATATTAGAAATCTCTTACTAAATTTTTTTATAATAAAGAGATTTATTAAATTCTAAAGAAATCATA
Source organism: uncultured Rickettsiales bacterium (assembly GCA_951800555.1). Lineage (GTDB taxonomy): Bacteria > Pseudomonadota > Alphaproteobacteria > Rickettsiales > UBA1997 > CATOJU01. The sequence goes on from CATOJU010000007.1 coordinate 1,494, forward strand.
TATATTTCTATATTTTTTTCTTTCGCCGGATTTGTAGTAATTATTATATTCATTTTCATCCTAAAAATTAATAATATTTATTATAAATATAATTATATTATAATCATTTTTATGAAAAAGTCAATATTTTATTTTTAATAAAAAAACAATTTATTCCTTGAAATTAATTATTTTAAATTTACAATTTATTAAAATTTAACAAATCCAACAAAATTATGCCTTATTCAAAAAAAATGTTAGAACACTGTGAAAACCCAAGAAATGTAGGGAGTTTAGATGAAAATGATCCTGATGTAGGAACTGGCTTAATAGGTTCGCCAGTATGTGGAGATATGCTAAAATTTCAAATAAAAGTTAAAAATGGAATAATTGAAGATGCAAAATTTAAAACATTTGGTTGTGGTGGAGCTATTTCATCTAGTTCTTTAACAACAGAAAAAGTTATAGGAAAAACTTTAGAAGAAGCATTGCAAGTTAAAAACAAAGATATAGTAGCAGAATTAGAATTGCCAAAAGCAAAAATACATTGCTCTGTTATGGCCGAAGAAGCTATTCATGAAGCAATAAATGACTATAAAAAAAAACATAATTTATAATTTATTTGGAAGTAATATGATAAAAATAGATGATGAAAAAAATTTTAAAAAAATATTATTACATTATGATATTTTTCTATTTGATATGTTCGGAGTGGTATGGAGCGGAAATCAAAAAATAAAAGGAACAAATGAAACTTTGGAATTTTTACAAAAAAATAATAAAATAGTTTTTTTTCTTTCAAATAGCCCCACTTTAAACGATTCATTAAAACAAGAATTTGAAGATATGGGAATTTATGAAAATAAACATTATAATGGAATAGTTACTTCTGGAGATGTTTTTAATAATATTTTAAAAAACAATAATATACATTTTAAAACTAGTAAAGATTTAAAAAATTGTTATATTTTCGGCCCAATTAGTAATAATATATTGAAAAATATTAATTATAATATTGTAGATAAAATTGAAGAAGCTGATTTTGTAATATTAGGTTTTCCTCAGTTAACTTTAACGGAATATAATAAATTAGATAAACAAAAATATAAAGATCTAATTTTTGAATCGCCTATGTATAAAGAATCATATTTTGATTCTTTAACTATTGAAGTATTTATGGATAAAATAAATAAAATAAAAAAATATAATTTACCTGTAATTAATAATTGTGCTGATTTAGTAGCAATGCAACCATCTAAAAATGATTCTACTTTGCATTATGTAATTAGACATGGTACTATTGCGAATAAATATAAAGAATTAGGTGGTGAAGTTATAGAAACATCAAAACCATATCCTATAATTTATGATTTTGTTTTTAATAAATTGAATACAGAATTAAATTTTTCTAAAGAAGAATTAAAAAATAAAAAAATATTAATGGTTGGTGATACAATAGATATGGATATTTTAGGTGCTACTAATGCTACTAAATATTTAGGAATACAAGTTGATGGAATGCTGACGCTTTCGGGTGTTTCTGGTAGAGATTTTAATAAAAATGTAAATGAAATTGAAAAATATTGTATAGATGATAAATTAAATTTAAATTATATTATAGATAGTTTAGAAATAATTTTATAATTTGCTATATTTATTTTGTCTTTTTATGATTTTTTTTATGTAGGAAGCCTATTAATCTATTTAATTATAAAAATTGGAATATTTATCCCTATAACCACTATTGCATTTTCAAAAAACTTTTTATAATATAAAATTTAGTAATTTAACAAAATAAAAAAATGAAAAAAATAGCTTTTATATTGTCAGGATGTGGAGGTTTAGATGGAACAGAAGTACACGAAGCTCTTTATTCTTTTTTAGCAGTAAAACAATTGGGCTGCAATTATGAATGTTTTTCAATAAATAAATCACAATATAGAGTAAATAATTTTTTAACTGGTGAAGTAATTGAAAATGAAACAAGGAATATTATGCAGGAATCTGCAAGATTGGTAAGAAATAAAGCTATAAAAGAGATTGCAGAATTAAGAGTTGATGATTTTGATATATTATTTTTTCCAGGTGGTGTTGGTTCTGCTTTAAATATATCTACATTTTTTACTAAAGAAAACATAAATGAAGATGAAAATTATACAGTAGATGAAAGTATTAAAAAAATTATAAAAGAATTTTATGAACAAAAAAAACCAATTTGTGCTTTATGTATTGCTCCTATGATTTTAGCTAAAAGTTTAAATAAAATTACCATAACTATAGGGAATAACAAAAAAATAGCAAAAATTATTGAAAAAACAGGAAATTTTCATAAAGATACAGAAAGTGGAAATATTTGTATTGATGAAAAAAATAAAATTATTACAAGCCCTTGTTTTATGTTAGCTAATAATATTGAAATTATTTACAACGAAGCTTACAAAGTTGTAAAAAAAGCAATAGAATTATAAATTTATTAATAACTAAAATTTAAATGTCAAAAAAATACTTTGGAACAGATGGAATTAGAGGAAAAGTAGATATTTTTCCTATGACTAGTGATTTTGCATTGAAATTAGGTATAGCAATTGCAAAGACTTTAAAAAAAGAAAATAAAGAAAAATATAAAGTAATTATAGGGAAAGATACAAGAATATCTGGAGATATGTTAGAATCTGCTTTAATAAATGGATTAAAAATTGGTGGGATTGAAGAAGTTATTTCTTTAGGTATTATTACAACACCAGCTGTAGCAATATTAACAAAACATATGCGAAGTGATTTAGGTATTATGATAACAGCTTCTCATAATCCATATTATGATAATGGAATAAAGTTATTTGATTCCAATGGTATTAAATTCCCTGATGATAAAGAAGAAGAAATTGAAGAAATAATTGATAGTATTTTAGAAAATAATTTCTTAATAGAAGAAAAAAATATAAAAAAATTAACAGAAACTGATGAAAAAATCTATAAAGAAAAATATATAGAATACATAAAATCAACTTTTCCAAAAGATTCCACATTAAATGGTTTAAAGATAGTTTTAGATTGTGCAAACGGAGGTGGTTACAAAATAGCACCTGTAGTTTTTTGGGAATTAGGAGCAGAAGTTGTGACTATTGGAACTGAACCAAATGGAACTAATATAAATGATGGTTGTGGTTCTACAAGACCAGAATTATTGCAAAAAAAAGTAATAGAGGAGAGTGCTGATATAGGAATAGCTTTGGATGGAGATGCAGACAGAATAATAATAATCGATGAAAAAGGAAAAATTGTTGATGGAGATAAAATAATAGCTTTAATTGCAACAAAAATGTTTAATGAAAATAGTTTAAAAAATAATACTGTTGTAGTAACTCAAATGTCAAATTTAGGATTGGAATTTTATTTAAAAAATCTTGGATTAAATGTTATTAGGACTAAAGTTGGTGATAGATATGTAAATGAAGAAATGCGAAAGAATAACTATAATCTGGGAGGTGAACAATCTGGGCATATTATTTTAGGTGATTATTCAACTACAGGTGACGGAATTTGTTCTGGTTTACAAGTTTTAGCTTGTTTGAAATTAATAAGAAAACATAATAAAAATATAAATATAAGTGATTTAACTGATTTATATAAAACAATACCACAAAAATTAGAAAATATAAAATTTAATAAAAATAATTTAAATCCACTAGAATTAGAAGATGTAAAAAGTTTAATTGAAGAATATAGTAAAAAATTAAATGGTGTTGGAAGAATTTTAGTTAGAAAATCCGGGACAGAACCGTTATTAAGAATTATGGTTGAATGTGTAGATGAGAAGATGCTGGACGATATTTTGAATAAAATTTGTAATAAAATAAAAGAAAATTTATAAAATTATTGTACCTCCTTCATAAAAAATTTTATACGAAAAGTAAATATTATAAAAAACAAGGAGTTTTGATATTGCATATTAAAAAATATGTTCATTATTAGATGAAATATTTGCAGTAAAATTTTAAATTTTTGGAAAGTTATATTAGACCTCCTGCATAAAACTATATATAAATATTAATAATATCTAAATATTTTTAGGTTTACTTATGTTTATGATTATTTTATTCTTTAATTTTCTGTTATTTATGTCATTCCAGATTAGAATTACTTGACAATTTATTGTCTAGTAATTTTTAATGTGGAAAACAAGGCAGGAAAATGATATGCTTGCATAATCATTTTAGCTTGTCGTCCTGCCGCAGTTTGCCGGAACAAAGTGGAGGAATCCAGAAATATAAAAAGATACTAAATATAAAAAAGTATTTTATAGGTTTTTTTATATTATAGAATATAAAAAATTATTAATATTCTTTTTTTTATTAAAGTAATTTAATTACTAGATTCCACATTAAGAATTTCTAAATAAACAAGTTTATTAAGAATTTCTAGTCTGGAATGACATAAATAAAGGGAAATTAAAAATAAAAATAGTTTTATGCAGGAGGTCATATAAAAAAATATCAAAATTAATAAATATTTAACTAAATATTATTCTCCTTCTTCAGTTCTTCCTAATCTTTTTCTTTCGCCAGCCGTCAAATATTTTTTTCTTAATCTTAAATTTTTAGGAGTAACTTCTAGTAATTCATCATCATTAATATATGTTATCATCTGTTCTAAACTCATTTTATATGGTGGAGTTAAAATTACATTTTCATCACTTCCAGCCGCCCTAACATTTGTAAGTTTTTTTTCTTTTAAAACATTAACTACAATATCATTATCTCTTACATGTTCCCCAACTATCATACCTTCATAAACTTTTTCATGTGGTCCTACAAACATTTTACCTCTATCTTGTATATTAAATAAAGCGTAGGGAATAGCTTCACCTATATCGGTTGAGATTAAAACACCTTTTCTTAATCTTGGAATATCGCCTTTATATTCTTGATAGGAGTGAAATAATTTATTCATTATACCAGTACCTTTTGTATCTGTCATAAATTCACTTTGGTAACCTAATAAACCCCTTGATGGAACTAAAAATACCAATCTTGTTTTTCCTATGCCGCAAGGTTTCATTTCCTTCATTTCACCTTTTCTTTTGTTTAATTTTTCTACAACAGATCCACTATATTCATCGTCTACATCAATTACAACTTCTTCAATAGGTTCTAATTTATTTCCATTTTCATCTATATGAAATAGCACTTTTGGACGACCAACAGAAAGTTCAAAACCTTCTCTTCTCATTGTTTCAATTAATACACCTAATTGTAATTCTCCTCGTCCACCAACTTCAAAACTATCTTTTCCTTCAGCTTCTTTTACTGTAATAGCAACATTACTTTGTTCTTCTGCCAATAATCTATCCCTTATTAATCTTGAAGTAACTTTTGTCCCTTCTTTCCCTGCCAAAGGAGAATCATTTACACTGATAGTTATTGACATAGTAGGGGCATCAACTGGAGTTGATTGTATAGGAGTATTTACATTTAAATCACAAATTGTATCTGAAACATTAGCTTTTTCTAAACCTGCAATAGAAACTATATCTCCCGCTTCAACTTCATCCACTGGAATTTTTTTGATTCCACTAAACATAAACATTTTTGTTAATTTTCCTTGTTCTACTTTTTCGCCATTAAGATTTATAGCTTTAATAGGCATATTAATTTTTGCTTTTCCACTATAAACTTTACCCGTCAACATTCTTCCTACATATGTATTATAATCAAGAATTGTTGCAAGCATTGAAAATTGTGAATCTTTTTCAACTTTCGGTTCTTTTACATATTCCAAAATTAGGTCAAAAAGTGGTTTTAAATCTTTATGTTCATCATTTAAATCTTTTACACACCATCCTTCCCTACCAACTGCATATAGTACTGGGAAATCGAGTTGTTCATCATTCGCATTTAAATTTACGAATAAATCAAAAATTTCATCTAAAACTTCATCTGGTCTAGCATCGCCTCTATCAATTTTATTTATTACAACAATAGGTTTTAAACCTAAAGCCAAAGCTTTTGATAAAACAAATTTTGTTTGTGGCATAGGACCTTCTGCCGAATCTACTAAAAGAACAACGCCATCTACCATTGATAATACACGTTCTACTTCTCCGCCAAAATCAGCATGCCCTGGAGTATCTACTATATTTATTTTTGTTCCGTTATAATTTACAGAAGTACATTTTGCTAAAATTGTAATTCCTCTTTCTTTTTCTAAATCGCCACTATCCATAACCCTTTCATCAATTTGTTCGTGTGCTGAAAATGTTCCACTTTGTCTTAATAGTTGATCTACAAGTGTTGTTTTACCGTGGTCAACGTGTGCAATTATTGCTATATTTCTTATACTCATTATAATATGATTTAATTAAATAATAAAAATAAATATTATCCTAATAATAACATAATATTTTGAAAAAATCAAGAAAAAAATAATATTAGGAGTTCTTTTTATCTTTTTATATATCTGTTAATTATTATTTATATGGTTATATCATAATAAAAAAATCAGGAGTATATATATAAAAAATACCTCTTTAACAAAAAATTTTATCATTAAATAGAATGAAGTTTTTTTATTCTATTTAATATTAATTACAATCATTATATAGTTTATAATTTTTTCTAAAAAACATATTGAAAATAAAAAAAATACTTAATATATTTACCTTAAAATGTATTAATTTATATGTATTTATATTTTACATAAATTGATATTTTGTTATTTTTTTATAAACAAACTAAAATAGAGTTGGCAAATAACGAATTAAAAATAAATGACCAAATTAAGGCAAAAGAGGTCAGACTAATTGATAATAATGGGGAAATGATTGGAATAGTTCCAATTTTTAGAGCAATAAATATGGCCAGAGAGGCTGAATTAGATTTAGTTGAAATATCTCCAAATTCAGTACCACCTGTATGTAAAATAGCTAGCTATGGAAAAATTAGATATCAAGCACAAAAAAAAGCAGCTGAAGCCAAAAAAAAGCAAAAAACAATTGAAATTAAAGAAATTAAATTGTCTTTAAATATAGGTCAAGCTGATTATGATACAAAATTAAAACAAGTTAGAAAGTTTTTTGAAGCAGGAAATAAAGTACGTTTTTCATTTCAAATTAGAGGAAGAGAAGCAACACATAGTGATTTATTTAGAGAAATGGCTGATAAAATTATAAATGAATTATTAGAAATTTCAAAAGTCGATGTAAAACCTCAAATAGAAGGAAAAAAATTATTTTTTGTATTATCACCGTTAACGAAAAAATAATATTATGAAAAAAATACTAATAGAAGGTGGGAATAAGCTGAATGGAGAAGTAAAAATATCTGGTGCAAAAAATGCTTCATTGCCTATTTTAATGTCTACTATTTTAATAGAAAATGGTGAATCTAGAATTTTAAATGTTCCTGCTGTGGCAGATGTAAAAACAACATCAGAGTTATTAAGTTATTTAGGGGCAGAAGTAAAAATTGATAATAATATAATAAATAATACGACAATATTTACTGTAAAAGCTAAAAATATTAATACCATTGAGGCTCCATATAATATAGTTAGTAAAATGAGGGCTTCATTTTGGGTTCTTGGTTCATTACTTGGACGTTTTGGTGAGGCGAAAGTTTCATTACCTGGTGGCTGTGCTATAGGACCTAGACCTTGCGATATTTATATTGATGCATTAAATAAAATGCAGGTAGATACTAAAATTGAAGATGGTTATGTAATAGCAAAAGCTAAAAAAAATGGAAAACCGCAAGGAGCATATATAGAATTAAGATTTGCATCAGTGGGAGCGACCCATAATACTATTATGGCAGCAGTTTTAGCAGATGGGGAGACTACAATAAAAAATGCAGCAAAGGAACCAGAAATAGTTGATCTTGCTAATTTTTTAACATTATGCGGTGCTAAAATAGAGGGAGCTGGAACCGATACAATAAAAATTAGTGGAGTAAAAAGTTTAAAGCCAGTACAATATAGGGTTATAGATGACAGAATAGAAACTTTTGGTTATATAATAGCTTCTGCTATAACTAGGGGAAATTTAATTTTAAATGGCTTAAATTTCTTTAATATTATGCAAAAACCAAAAGAAATTTTAGAAAAAATTGGAATAAATTTAGAAAAAATAGATGATTATAGGGTAAAAATCAATTCAAATAAAATCTTAAAACCAGCCAATATTATAACTGAAGTTTATCCAGGTTTTCCAACGGATTGCCAATCTCAAATTATGGCGCTTTTGGGACTAGTAGAAGGAACTTCGAATATTGATGAAACTATATTTGAAAATAGACTTATGCATGTACCAGAATTAATTAGAATGGGTGCGAATATAATAGCAGAAGGAAATAAAGCCATAATAAATGGTGTAAAAAAATATCACGGAGCGGAAGTAAAGGCTACTGATATAAGGGGTGGTATGTGTATGGTTTTGGCTGGTTTAGCAGCTGAAGGAGAGACAAAAATAAATAATATACAACATTTAGAAAGAGGTTATGAAAATTTAGTTCAAAAGCTTAACAATTGTGGTGCTAAAATAAAAATAATAGAAGAAGATTAATAATTTATTATTTTATTAAAAACTGGTAGATAATATGAAGTTTGTAATCGATAAAGAATTTGAAGATATTGAATTAAAGGATATAGAAAATCTTGTTGAAAATAAAGTATTAGAAAATATTTGTTTAGATTACAAATCACAAAATTATGGAACCAGTAGTGGAAATAAAAGAGAATTATTAAAAGATGTAACTGCTTTTGCAAATTCCAGTGGTGGAGATCTTATAATAGGTATTAGTGATGATAAATATAATCAAGCAAATAGTTTATGTGGTATAACAACAACTAATATAGCAGCAGAGGTAAATAGAATAGAGCAAATAATTTATAATGGTATAGAACCAAAACTTAATACAGTAAAAGTTAAATATTTTAAATTAAATAATAATAAATTTATTATTTTTATAAGAGTACAAGCAAGCCCGCTATTCCCACATATGGTATCATTTCAAAGGACAAATAAATTTTATATGAGAAAATCCGATAAAAATATTCTATTAGATGCCTATGAATTAAGAAATATTTTTTTGAAATCAGAAAATATTATAGAAAATATTAAAAATGAAAATAAAAAAATAGTTTTAAAAGTTTTTTCTAATAAAACAACTATTCCTATAAATGTAAATTTACCAAAATTAATAATAAATTTTATACCATATTCTTCTATTGATAATAATAAAAATATTTTAAATTTTAATAAAAATAAAATAAAATTAGATTTTCCAGAACAAAGAATTAATTTTGATGGAATTTTAGGTTATAAAACAAATCAAAAAGGAATTGAAAGCTATTGTCAACTTTATAGAAACGGAATAATTGAATTTGTATCAACTAGTGATAAAGTTTTTTCAAAAGTAGAAAATCCATATCAAAATAGTGAAATAAATGTAATTTCTGGTGAAAAAAATGGTTATGAATTCTATATAATAAAAAAATGTATTTATTTTTATAATTTTTTAAAAAATCTTGGTATGGAGTTACCAGTATATTTGTTTATAACTTTAGTTGATGTTAAGGGTTATAGAATAATGTATAAAAATACTTTAAATAATAATATAAAAATTACGGATGCTATAGATAGAGATTTATTGGAGTTACCAGAAATAGAATTAAAATCCTATAATTTAGACATAAAAAAAATAGCAAGCACAGTTATAAATATGATATGGAATGCTTGTGGAGTTGAAAAATCGATTAATTTTGATGAAAAAAATGAATGGATTGGCGAAAGGATGAGTGATTAAAAAAATCAATTTATTTTAAGATATGTTCAAAAATATTATCTATAATCTGTATATATATTCTGATAAAATTGTTAATAATATATAATTTTTATTTATAAAATATAAAACACTTGAAAAATAATAATTTTAATAATAATAATTAATAGATATTTTATACAAAAAAGCTTTTATATTGTAATTCTTGGGTAAATAATTTCTTATTATTTCATAATTAATAATTAATATTATGGTTTTAATTAGTTTCCTATTAATGTTTTTATATATAATATATGATATATATTTTGATATATTAAATATCTTTATAGAAAATAAAGTATTGAAAATAAGCATTTTACTATCTATAATATATATAGTTTCACAAATTATTATATTACCAATGTTTTCTAAAAATTTGAGTCCATTTGCTTTACATAGTATGTATATTTTATTGTGTTTATCAGTATATATATTTTGTATATTTTTAATTAGGGATGTTGGATATGTATTTAAAATAAATGAAAATTTTTGGTCTCCTATTCTTATATTTATTTTTTCTATTGCGATAAGTAGTATTTATGGTTATTTTAATAATAATATACAAATAACAAGATATAATATAGAAACTGAAAAAGAAGCTAATACAAAAATAATTTTTTTAAGTGATCTACATATTGGGAATAAAGGTATTAATGAAAAGCAAATAAAGGATATAGTTTCTATAATTAATAAAGAAAATCCAGATTTACTTATATTTGGTGGAGATACTATTGAAAAAGAAGATACTTTTTTAAAAACAAAAAATATTACAAGAATTATACAACATATAAAAACTAAAAATATATATGGTGTTCTTGGTAATCATGAATATTATTTTGATAATAATCCACAAAGTATGAGAGATTTGATGGAAAAAAATTATAAAATTGATATTTTGGAAGATGAATTTGTAAAATTTAATGATGATTTAATAATAATAGGAAGATTAGATTATTTTTCGAAATATTTTGGAGTTGAAAGAAAAAGTTTAGATAAAATACTTGAAAATGTTGACAAAAATAATTTTATAATAGTAGTTGATCATAATCCTATAAATTTTGAAGAATCTATTGAAAATAATATAGATTTACAACTTTCAGGTCATACCCACGGTGGGCAATTTTTTCCATTTACTATTGCGAATAGGTTATTTTATAAAAGATTATATGGATTTTTTAAAGAAAAAAATAGTAGATTAATAATATCATCTGGAGTTGGAACTTCTGGAATTCCTTTAAGAATTATGACCAAAAAAGAATTGGTTATTATAAACATAAAAAGTAAAACTATATGATTAGTTTAATGTTATAATTTGAAGTTAAATTTTCTTAAATTAATGATTTTAATATAGTTGATTATATATAAATGCTAATTACAATTTACTGATTATAATTAATACTTTTATATAAAATATACTTTTACCCTTGAAAAAAATAAAATAATTTTTTAAAATATATATAAACATATCAAAAAAATATAGATGACAGAAGACAGCGAAAATTTAGAAAAAAGTAACAATTATGATGCCTCTTCAATTAAAATTTTAAGAGGATTGGATGCAGTTAGAAAAAGACCAGGTATGTATATTGGAGATACAGATGATGGAACTGGTTTACATCATATGGTTTATGAAGTTTTGGATAATTCAATTGATGAAGCGTTAGGTGGTTATTGTGATAAAATTGTGGTAACTATAAATAAAGATAATTCAGTAACAGTATTGGATAATGGGCGAGGAATCCCGGTAGGTATTCATCCAGAAGAAGGACGATCTGCAGCAGAAGTTGTTATGACAGATTTGCATGCTGGTGGAAAATTTGATCAAAATTCCTATAAAGTTTCTGGTGGTCTACACGGTGTTGGTGTTTCTGTTGTCAACGCTCTTTCTAATTGGCTAAAATTGAGAATTTGGAGAGATGGGTATGAACATTATATTGAATTTAAAGAAGGTGTTGCAGTTGAACCTTTAAAAATTGTGGAAGATTGTGAAGAATCAAAAACGGGGACAGAAGTAACATTTTTCCCATCGGCTGATATTTTTTCAAATATAGAATTTGATTATTCAACATTAGAAAGAGCTATAAGAGAAAAAGCTTTTTTAAATTCAGGTGTTTATATTGAATTAAAAGATTTAAGAAGTGAAGAAGAAAAATCTGCAACTTTTCATTATGATGGCGGATTAGTAGAATTTGTAAATTTTATAGATAAAGGTAAAGAACATTTACATAAACCTTTATATATTACTGGTAAAGATGATGAAAAACAAATAACTTTTGAATTATCATTATGTTGGAATGACGGTTATCACGAAAATATTATATGCTTTGCAAATAATATAAGACAAAGAGATGGAGGAACACATTTAGCTGGATTAAAAAATGCATTAACTAGAACTGTTGGTAATTATGTTGAAAATCAAGAATCATTTAAAAAACAGAAAATAGAATTAACTGGTGATGACATAAGAGAGGGATTAACTGCTGTTTTATCTGTAAAAGTGCCAGATGCAAAATTTTCTTCACAAACAAAGGATAAATTAGTTTCGTCGGAAGTAAGGCCAGTAGTTGAAAATGGAACAGTAAATTCTTTATCAAAATATTTTGAAGAAAATCCTATTGATGCTAAAATTATAGTAGAAAAAGCTTTTGAAGGTGCTAAAGCCAGAATCGCTGCAAGAAAAGCAAGGGAATTAACTAGAAGAAAAGGAGCTTTAGATGTAGCGAATTTGCCGGGAAAATTAGCGGATTGTCAAGAAAAAGACCCATCAAAAAGTGAAGTTTATATAGTAGAAGGTGATTCAGCTGGTGGTTCCGCTAAAACTGGAAGAGATAGAAAATATCAAGCAATTTTACCAGTATTTGGTAAAATATTGAATACTGAAAAATCAAGATTTGATAAAGTTTTAACTTCAGAAAAGATTGGGATGTTAATTACGGCTTTAGGAACCGGAATAGGGAAAGAAGATTTTGATATTAAAAAATTAAGGTATCATAAAATAGTTTTAATGGCCGATGCCGATGTGGATGGTTCACATATTAGAACTTTATATATGACATTTTTTTATAGACATATGCCACAAATTATAGAAAATGGTTATCTATATATAGCACAACCACCTTTATATAAAGTGAAAAAAGGTAATAGTGAGTTATATATTAAAAATGAAACTGCTTTTGCTGAATATATAATAAAAAATGCTATTAATGAGGCTAGTTTGATTTATAATAATAATCCATTGAATGGGGACAAATTAGATAAATATATAATAAAAGTTAATCATTTTGTAAATTTATTAAGGTCTCTTTCAAGATTTTTAAATATTGAAATTTTAGAAGCAATTTCCTATGCAAAAGCTTTTGATTTAGCTATTTTTGAAGATTCAACTTTATTAGAAAATAAAGCAAAAATTATAGTTGATAGACTAAATAGTTTAAAACAAGATTTGGATATAAATTGGAATTTTGAAATAGAATATACGACAGAATTAAAAATTGTAAAAACCTATAAAGGTGTTAAAACAGAATTTGTTATAAATCAAAAAATATTAACTAAACCAGAAGCTTTAGAAATAAAAAAATATCAAGATGAAGTTTTAGAACCATTTAAAAATGGTAAAATTAATTTTGTAAAAAAAGAAGAAAATTTTGATATTAATACAACAATAGAACTTATAGATATCATTAATCAAATAGGACAAAAAGGTATATCTATACAAAGATTTAAAGGTTTAGGTGAAATGAATGCAGAACAATTATGGGAAACTACATTAAACCCAGAAAATAGAACTTTACTAAAAGTAACAATAGAAGATGCAGCTATTGCCGATGAAACTTTCGCAACTTTAATGGGAAATGTGGTAGAACCAAGACGAGATTTTATTCAAGAAAATGCATTAAAAGTTGTTAACTTGGATATATAATTTTATTAATAATTAACTAAAATATTGGATCAAAAATGATAGAATATGATAATTTTATTATAATTTTGTCTTCTCCATCAGGTGCTGGAAAGTCAACTATAACTAAAGAACTTTTAGAGTGGGATAAAAATATACAAGTATCAGTTTCCGCAACAACTAGAAAACCAAGAGAAGGTGAAATTAATGGTGTTCATTATCATTTTTTTACAAAAGAAGAATTTGAAAAAGAAATAGAAGCAGATAATTTTGTCGAACACGCAAAAGTATTTGATAATTACTATGGCACTTTAAAAAGAGAAGTAGAAAGCAAATTTGCAGACAAACATGATATTATTTTTGATATTGATTGGCAAGGAGCAAGACAAGTGTCTGATGCCTATGATGGGAAAAAATTGTTGAAAATTTTCATTTTACCACCTTCTATAGCTGAATTGGAACAGAGATTAAGATCCAGAGGAAAAGATAATGAGGAAACTATTAAAAATAGGATGGATAGGGCACAACAGGAAATAGAACATTTTAATGAATATGACTATGTTGTAGTTAATGATGATATGAATAAAGCTCTAGATCAAATAAAAAGTATTATTGTAACTAAAAAGCTTGCAAATATAAAACAAAGTGCTTTGGAAAATTTTGTGGAAAATTTGTAATGGGAATAAATCTTATACAATATTATAATATTCATTGTATAAGATTTATTTTAAAATCATTATTATTTGAAACTTTTACTAAAATCAACAATACCAATATTCATTAAATTCTCTAATGATTTATTTTGATATTTGAAGATGCCATTGGTTCAATTTCTCTATTTAATATCATAGTATTTGTTAATTCTTTTACTTCTATAAGATAATTAAAAATTGTTTTTAAATCTTCATTTGAATTTAAATTTTTTTTAATTAATTTTTCGCCAACTATTTCTTTAAAATTTTTATTATTAAGTATTAATTTAATAGCAAAAATATCTTTATTTTCACATAAATGATTAAATAAAGTTTTAAGCCATTTTGCTTTTAAATCTTCTTTAGTCTTGTTTTCTATATCAATTTTTAATTCAAGATTTTCTTCTTCACTTAAATTTAAAACAAATAAATATTCAACCATTTCTGGGTTCGCATCAATAACTGAAATTAATGATTTTTTATCAAAATTTTCCAAATTATTTCCAGCATTTATATCCCTTATTTTTTCTAATTCTAATAATTTATCTAATACAAATTTATATTCCTTTATACTCTCTGGTTTGTTTAAAACTTCTGATTTATTTTTAAACTCTTCATAATTAAAGAATTCCAAACTATTATCACTTTTATTTATTGAATCTCTTATAATTTTTAAACACTCTTTTGCTTCAGATGATAATTCTTTTCCTTTTAACAATAATGTACTATGCTGTATTTCTTCTTTATTTGGTTCCTTATTACCAATTAAAAAATCTAATTTCTCCATAAATTTTGTTTTTATTTTTTCTATTTTAACCTCTTTTAATAATCCTAATTTATGTTATTCTTTATTCTCTATTCCCAAATCTTTTT
>CATOJU010000008.1 GCA_951800555.1 uncultured Rickettsiales bacterium
TTTAATGATTCCCCATAATATTCTTTAAAAATATCCCAAAATATATTATCTATACTAATTATTTGTTTATTTTTAAATACTTCATTTTTTTCTAAAAAATATGTTTTTCCTATACAAGATCGACCAAAAAATATTACAAATTTAGGCGCTTTATTTATAAATCTATACATAGCATCTTCATTCATATATTTTTTTACTACATCATATTTATTATACTTTAAAAGCTCATTGATTGAACTACTAGAAATGTTGCTAAAAATATCCTTTGTTGGGAAAAACATAGTTTGTATATGATTATTTATTTCTTTATTTAAAAAATCTAATTTTAATTCATACTCTGCATCAACGGAATTTCTTATTCCTCTAATTATATAATTTATATTATTATTTTTACAATAATCTGCTAGTGTTATATTCTCGGCAATGTCATATTGTATTTTATATGGAGTCAAATGATACGCAATTCTATTAAAATTTATATTTTTAGAAACATTTCTACCTATTGCAACTTTTACATTATTTTTACCAAAAATTCTTTTTGCTTCATTGTATAAACTTAAATGACCGTAATGAAATGGATTTGCTGAAGTTGTTACAATTGCTCTCATATTTTTAATCATTTTTTTAATTTTGGTTTTTAATTTCTATAACCCTTGTACCGGAAAAAAGATCGTATATTGTTGTTTTTTCCTTTGTTATTAAAACCGGTATTATAATTGTAAATGGTATAATAAATGGCATTTTACTCAAAGAAAATATTAATATACGATCAATTATATTTACTATATCTAATTTTTTACTATCTTTTTTAATAACACATAAATTAAATATTTGTTGCCCCAATGTTGCTTGTTTTTTTGTCATTAAAAATGTGATATTATATATCATAGGTATTATAAAAATTAAATAGAAATAACCTTTATTCTTTTTTAATACATCAATCATAATCTGTTGTTTTTCTTGGTTTGTTGGTTTTCTTTTAGTTCTTTTAAAATCAAAAAATTCTTTATTTTTGTCATTAATTTCTATAAAGTCATCATTTTTATTATTTTTTATTAAATTAAGTTTTGTATTATCAATAACAATTTCATTACTAGTAAAACTGTTTATGCTATTTTTAATATTCGGGCCTAAAGTTAGAGATAATATTAAGCATGTTATAAACATATTTATTACAAAATCTATAATGAAAGCAGCAAATCTTTTAATTGGATTTGCAAAACAAATTTCGTAATTATTAGGCTTTTTTTTAAAAATTTTAAAAAAACTATCAAAATTAATTTTTAACATAACATTAAAATTTTTATTATTAATAGTAATATTATATATATAAAAAAATATTTTTTCAAGAGTTTGTTTAGTTATTATATTATTACTAATAATTATTGAATATAATCAATATTTTTAGCTTTTTAATAAATTTCAATTATTTTCAAGGAATAAATTAAAAGAAATTGCTAATAGAATTTCAAATATATTTTTATGAACTATTCTATTAGCGGTTATATACTTTCTTTTATTAATCGTTTATAATAATATTTTTTTAATACTTGTAGCAATTAATTTTTAAACCTTCATCAGATAATCCTAAACCAGTGGTATTCATTTCATATACATCATTATATGCATCTTCTATAGTCAAATATTTTCCGCTACTGGTACTACAAAAACGTCCCCATTCTGAATAACGACATATATCACACATATACATTTTCTTTTTAGAACCTTTATTATCTGAAGCCTTAGCAGGTTTTACAAAAGAAACAGCTAATAAAATTAATAATAAAACTTTAAATATATTTTTATTCATTTTTTTCCTATTAATTATTAATAAAATTTTTTATAAATTTATTATATCACAATTTTTAACTAATGTCAAGTGGTTTTCTAAACATTTCTTTAAACACAACTTTTTCATATATATGAATATATTACATAACTATTATGATTAAAAAAAATGTCCTCTAAATAAAAAGAGAACATTTTTATATAAAAAAATACACAAGATTGAAAAAATCTATTCTACCGTACCTTCTATAGCATTTTCTTTGATTTCTTCAACTTTTTTAACAACTTTATTAGCTTTTGAGTTTTTATTTCTATCATCAAGCTTTTCCTTAATTCTTGCTGATTTTCCTCTTAAATCTCTCAAATAGTATAATTTACTTTGTCTTACAACACCTTTTTTAACTATTTCTATTTTTTCAACAAGTGGAGAATAAAGCATAAATTTTCTTTCAACACCAATATTATAACTAATTTTTCTAACAGTTATTGTACTATTAAAATCTTTTTTTTGCTTTTCTTTTCCTATTACAACTCCTTCAAAAACTTGAATTCTACTAGAATCACCTTCTGCAATTCTATAGCTAACTTTTACAGTATCTCCTGGTCTAAAATCTGGAAAATTTCTATCCTTTACTAATTTTTGAACCTGTTGATTATTAAATTTTTCTATTATATTTGTCATATGTCCTCCCTATTCAACAAATTCTATTATAGCCATAGGAGCAGCATCACCAGTCCTAAAACCATATTTCATAATCCTAGTATAACCACCATTTCTTTCTTTAAATCTTTCAGCTAAAACACCAAATAATTTAGAAACTACTTCTTCATCTCTTAATATAGAAATGGCAAGTCTTCTACTACTTAAATCACCCTTTTTACCTAAAGTAATCATTTTTTCAACTATAGGTCTAACTTCTTTTGCTTTTGGTAAAGTTGTTTTAATTTTTTCTGATTTTATCAAAGCATTTGATAAATTCATAAATAAAGCTTTTCTATGTGCGCTAGTCCTATTAAGCTTTTTATGTCTCATTATGTGTCTCATTTAGTATCCTTTTTTTTCTTTGATAACTCAATTAAATTTTCTGGTGGCCAGTTGTCTAGTTTCATATCAAAACCTAAACCCATAACTTTTAAATTTTCTTTCAATTCATTCAAAGATTTTCTACCAAAATTAGGTAATTTTAACATATCTAATTCACTTTTTTGAACTAAATCACCAATAAATCTAATACCTTCGTTAATTAAACAATTAAAAGATCTTACTGATAATTCCATTTCATCAATTTTTCTATATAAGTTTGGATTTACAACATTTTCGGCCTCTGGAACATATTTATCTTTTTCAATAGGAGCAGTATTAACAACTTCAAATTTTACAAGAACTTCTAATTGAGTTTGTAAAATTTTAGCAGCTATTCCAACTGCATCTTCCGGAGTTATAGTTCCATTTGTTTCAACATCTAAAATAAGTCTATCGTAGTCTGTTTGTTGTCCTATTCTAGCATTTTCAACTGTATAAGATACTTTTTTAACGGGGTTAAATAAAGCATCCAAATATATTGTTGATACATCGCCACTTTCTTTTTCTTTTCTTTCTGTTAAAGAATAACCTTTACCATATTCAACAACCATTTCCATATTTAAATCAACTTTAGAATCTTCAATATTACATATTACTAATTCAGGATTTAAAATTTCAACACCACCACTTAATATAATATCTTTTGCTAAAACTGGACCTTTTTTATTTAATTTTAATTTTAAAGTTGTAGGATTAGGAGAACCTTTTGTAATAATTAATGATTTTATATTCATAATTATATCAACAACCTCTTCTCTTATTCCATTAATTGAACTATATTCATGCAAAACACCATCTATTTTAATAGATGTAACAGCAAATCCTTTTATAGAAGAGAGTAATATTCTTCTTAAAGAATTACCTATCGTTGTGGCATAACCCCTTTCTAATGGTTCTAGAACTATGATAGCTTCATTTTTATTTTTTTTATACTCTACATTTAAAGAGTTAGGAAATATTAAATCATTCCAATTTTCTTGTAAAACAGCCATTTTTTGCTCCAATTTTTAATAAATTCTCTACATTCTCCTTCTTTTTGGTGGTCTGCAACCATTATGTGGATGATAAGTATTATCTGTAATTGAAATAACAGAAATTCCACTGCTTTGCAATGCCCTTAAAGCCGATTCTCTTCCTACACCAGGTCCTCTAACTATAATATTTGCAGTTTGAAAACCATATTCTTTAGCTTTTTCAACAGCATTTGTAGTAACTAATTGAGCGGCATAAGGTGTAGATTTTCTTGAACCCTTAAATCCCATCTTTCCAGATGAAGACCAAGCTATTACATTACCTTGTGTATCGGTTATAGATACAATTGTATTATTAAAAGTAGCTAATATATTTATAGTTCCAACAACTATATTTCTCTTTTTTTTATTACTAGCTGTATTTTTTTTTACTTTGTTATTTTCTTTTGCCATTTCTACCTCTTATTTCTTTTTAGCTGCTATTGTAATTCTCTTGCCTCTTTTAGTTTTAGCATTGTTATGAGTTCTTTGACCTCTTACAGGCAATTTTCTAACATGTCTAATTCCTCTATAACAACCTAAATCAATAAGTCTTTTAATATTATTATGAACTTTTCTTTTTAAATCACCTTCAACTAAACCAACTTTTCCAGAATTTTCTGTATCTGCTTCTGCTTGTTTATTTATAAGATCCCTTACTTTATTTAAAGTCTCTTCACTTATTTCAGGAGTTCTTAATAATTTATCAATATGCAAAGTATCGCAGATTTCTTCCGCTCTACTTCTACCTATACCGTAAACATAAGTTAAAGCTATAACAAATCTTTTATTATTAGGTATATTTATTCCAGCTATTCTAGCCAATTTTCACCTCATTTATTTTATTAATATTAATTAAAATATTTTCTACATCTTGTTTTATTTCTTCTATAGTTTTTTGAGCATTTATAGAATAAATTAAATCTTTTTTATTATAGAAATTAATCATATCTTTAGACATTTTTTCATAAATATCTAACCTTTTATTAATAGCTTCAAGATTTAAATCATCATTTCTGGTATAAAATTCAGTAGAACCACAAGTATCACAAATACCATTAATCTTTGTATTATTATAGTATTTATTATATGTTTTTTTACAATTTTTACACTCAAATCGTCCAGATGTTCTCTTAAAAACTATTTCTCTTGGAACATCAAAATGTAAAACACCATTAAGTTTTGTATTTTTACTTTCCAAGAATTTTTCTAATTCAATGGCTTGTTCAATAGTTCTAGGGAATCCATCAAGAATAAAACCATTCTTGCAATCATTACCGCTCAATCTATTGCTTAAAATTTCAAACATTATTTCATCAGGTACAATTTCTCCTTTAGAAATAATATTATCAATTTTTTTACCAAGCTCATCTCCATCTTTTACTTTTTCTCGCAATAAATTACCTGTTGAAATTTCAGGAATATTATATTTTTGAGAAATAAAATCAGCTTGAGTTCCTTTTCCGGATCCAGCAGGACCCATCATAACTAATATCAACATATTACCTCACTCTGACCTTTCTTCTTTTGTTCACACTATTATATTTTTCTGAAAACACATATGATTGAAATTGTGTTATCAAATCAATAACAGTACTAACAATAATCAATAAACTAGTTCCTCCAATAGCAATTTGAACCGAATATTTTTTAAATAAAATATCTGGTATTACACAAACAAATACTAAATAAAGTGAACCTATAATTGTTAATCTATTTATTATACTATCAAAATATTCAGCAGTACTATTTCCAGGTCTTATACCAGGTATAAAACAATTACTTTTCTTTAAATTATCTGCCAATTCTGTTGTATTAAATACTATTGAAGAATAGAAAAAACAGAAAAATACTACAAACACTGTAAAAAGTGTAGTATACAAGGCTCCTCCTCTTTGAATATAGCTAGATAATTTTTGAGCTAATTCAGCATTAAAAAATTGTAATATAGCCAATGGGAACATTAACAACGAACTAGCAAAAATTGGGGGAATTACACCTGATACATTAATTTTTAACGGAATATATGAATTATCATTATTTTTATTTTTAAATAAAAATCCTTTATTAGGATATTGTATTTTTACATTTCTAGCAGCTTTTTCAATATAAACTACAAACATAATTAAAAACATAAAAAGTGCCATTAAAAATAAAACAAATCCCCAAGAATGGGATCCGTTTCTTGCTAATTGAAAAATATTCATAAAATTTCCAGGTAATTCTGCCACAATACCTACTGTTATTAAAATTGAAATTCCATTTCCTATTCCTTGGTTAGTAATTTTATCACCTAACCACATCAAAAACATTGTACTTCCTAATAAACTCAATATTGTAGTACATAAAAATATTTTTGATGTACTTACGAAAGCAGAATGTTCTAAATTTGAAAAAGCATAATATATACCTAGGGATTGAAAAAAGCCCAATACTAAAGTTAAATACTTTGTGTATTGGTTTATCTTTTTTCTACCAATCTCTCCTTCCTTTCTTAAATCTTCAAGACTTTTATATATAGAAGTTAGTAATTGTATTATAATTGATGCTGTAATATATGGCATTATGTTTAGAGAAAAAATACTCATTCTTTGGAAAGCTCCACCAGAAAACATATTAACCATATCAAAAATTGAATTTGAACTATTATTAAAAAAATCACTTATTATTTTACTGTCAATACCAGGTAGAGGAATAAATGTCCCTACCCTGTATATTAATAATATAAATAAAGTAAATAAAATTCTCTTTTTTAATTCAGCACTCATTTGTTACCTATTTTAAATATTTAAATTTTTCAGCTTCTTTAGAAGTTTTATCAACTTCAATTTTAAAGTCAACATCTATTTCATCTTTTCCCATAATTAATTTTATTAAATCAGTTGACTTCGCAATTTTTTTTTCAACTAAAATTTCTTTAGTAATTGTTTCCATAGGATTTAAAGTTCCACTTGCAAATAAATCTAATAAAATATCAGTAGTTAAAACTCTATAATTTGTTTTAAATACACTATTATTAAATCCTCTTTTTGGTATTCTCATATACATTGGTGTTTGTCCACCTTCGTAACCTTTAATTGCAACACCACTTCTAGCCTTTTGACCTTTTACACCTCTACCAGAAGTTTTTCCTTTACCAGAACCAATACCTCGTCCTAATCTTTTTTTGCCTTTGTTTGCAATTCTTGATAATTCATTTAACTTCATTATAATTACCTATTTTAAGTTAACTTTAATCAAATGAGAAACTTTAACAAGCATTCCATAAATTGATTTAGTACATTTGAATTCTGCTTTTGAACCAATTCCTTTAAGACCTAATCCTTTTATAGTTTCTTGTTGTCTTTTTGTTGTAGCAATAGTACTACCAACTTGCTCAACAATTATGTCTCTGTTTTCTAATTCATCAAATTTCATCAACATAATTATTCCTCACTATTATTTACTACTTTTTCTTTTTTGCTCTCAGCATTAGATTCATCTTTAATTTCCAAAGTATTATTTAAAATAACATTTCTTCTTTTTATGATTTCACTAACGTGTTTATCTCTTCTATCAGCAACATTTTTTGGAGAATTCATTGCTTTTAAAGCTTCAAAAGTTGCCAAAATCATATTATATGGATTATTAGTCCCTAATGATTTTGAAACTATATCTTGAATTCCTAAACATTCAAAAACAGCACGCATAGGACCACCAGATATAATACCTGTACCAGCAGGTGCTGGTCTTAAAACTACATGTCCACAACCGTATTTACCTTCACAATCGTGGTGTATTGTTCTAGCTTCCTTTAATGGTACTTTAATCATTGCTTTTTTAGCACTTTCTAATGCTTTATTTCTAGCATCAGTTATTTCTCTTGCTTTACCTGTTCCATAGCCTACTCTTCCTTTGCCGTCACCTACTACAACCAATGCAGCAAATGATAACTTCTTTCCTCCAGTAATGGTCTTTGAAACTTTATTTATGCAAATCAATTTTTCAATCAGATTTACTATTTCTTTATTATTTTTATACATCAATATCTACCATTTATTTTATATTAAAAATCTAAACCGTTTTCCCTAGCTGCATCAGCTAATGCTTTTACTCTTCCTATATATAAATATGGGCCTTTATTGAAGGTAATTTGAACTATATTTTGTTCTTTAGCTCTTTCAGCTATACCTTTACCAACAATTGATGCAATCTCTATACCAGTTTTTCCAGTTATAGAATCAATAATATCTTTACTTTTTGATGAAAAAGATATCAAAACTTTACCATTTACATCAACTATTTGAGCATAAATGTTTTTATTGCTTTTATAAACACTTAAAATAGGTCTCTTGCTTTTATTATTAGCTTTTACCCTATAAGCATTCCTTTTTCTTCTTCTTTCTAATAATTCTACTTTCATATCCCTACCTATTTCTTTTTACCTTCTTTTCTCAAGATTTCTTGTCCTTGATACTTAATTCCTTTACCTTTATATGGTTCAGGTTTTCTCAAAGAAATAATTCTTGAAGCCAAGGTTCCAATAATTTCTTTATCATCGCCTTCTATATGAATTAAGTTAGGTTTATCAGGTGTTATTTTTACACCTTCTGGAATTTTAATAGCTATATCGTGGCTGTAACCTAAAGTTAAAATTAAATAATCTTTAACTACAGCAGATTTGTAACCAACCCCATTATATTCTAGTGTAATTTTAAAACCTTCTGCTAAACCTTTTACTATATTATGTAAATTACTTCTATGAAGTCCTGAAAATTTCACGCTTTCAGGATCATTTTCTATTTCTTTTACAATTAATTCTTTATTTTCAAAAACAACTTTAACCTTATTTCCAAAGTCATAAGTTTTTTCTTTATTACCCTTTTTTAGAGTTACAACTGAACCAGTTATATCAACTTTTATATCATCTGCAACTTTAATCGGCAATTTTCCTATTCTACTAGTCATAATTCTCCAATTAAAATATTTTTAATAACAATTCGCCACCAACATTCAAATGTTTAGCATCATAATCAGTTATAATCCCTTTTGGAGTAGATAAAATAACAACTCCCAAACCATTATAAACAACAGGAATATCTTCTACTTTAGAATAAACTCTTCTACCAGGTTTAGAAATTACTTCAATGTCTTTTATAACAGGTTGTAAACCATTGTAGGCCAATGAAATTTCAATAATATCAAAACTTCCATTATCTTCAACTTCAAAATCCCTTATAAAGCCATCTTTTTTTAAAATCTCCAAAATACCAAGTTTCAATTTAGAACTAGGTGTAATAACTTTCTCTTTTCTAGCCATTTGTCCGTTTTTGAGACAAGTAACTAATTGAGACACTGCGTGATTCATCATATTTTTTACCAACTTGATTTTTTTAAGCCCGGAATTTTTCCCCAAGATGCTAACTCTCTTATCATAACCCTGCATATTCCTAAATGTCTATGATAAGCTCTTGGTCTTCCTGTTAAAGCACATCTATTTCTATATCTTACCTTTGAAGAATTTCTTGGAAGTTCTGACAATTTAATCATAGCTTTTACTCTTTCTTCAGCAGGTAAATTAACATCTTCTGATGTCTTCTTTAATTCAGCTCTTTTTGAAGCATATTGCTCAATTTTTGCTTTTCTCTTTTTATTTTTATCTATTGCACTTACTTTTGCCATATTCTTTCTCTCTTATTTTAAAGGAAATTTCATTTCTAATAATAATGCTTTACATTCATCTACTGTTTTAGCATTACTTACTACATTAATATTCATACCTAAAATTTTATACGCTTTATCTAGGTCTACTTCTGGAAAAATAGTATGCTCTTTGATACCGAAACTATAATGTCCACTTTGATTAAAATTTTTACTAGATAAACCTCTAAAGTCTTTTATTCTTGGTAAAGCTATATAAATGAGTTTATCAAGAAAATTATACATTCTTTCACCTCTCAATGTAACTCTACAAGCTATTGGACTTCCTTCTCTTAATTTAAAGCTTGCTACAGATTTTCTAGCATTTACTAATACGGCTTTTTGTCCTGCTATATTAGATAATTGTTCAACTACATATTTTAAAAAATTGTTATCAGCATCAGCAGTTTTGAAAGCTATATTTAATGTAACTTTTTCCAATTTAGGAATTTCAAGTTCATTTTTATAGCCAAACTTTTCTTTTAAATTCTTTTTGATAACTGTTTGATATAGTTCTTTTAAATGAGACATATTAGTTACCTACCTTATTTCCAGTTTTTTTAAAAATTCTAATTTTCTTTCCATCTTCAATTTTAAATCCAACTTTTGCTGGTTTTCCATCTTCCATTAAAGAAACATTAGAAACATCAATTGGTTTTTCAACATTTATTATTTGACCTGGGGTATTCATTGTAGGTTTTTTATGTTTTTTAGCAATATTAATACCAGCAACGACAACTTTATTATCCTTTGGATTCACAGATAGCACTTCACCTGTTTTATTTTTATCTTTACCAGTCAATACAATTACTTTATCACCTTTTTTAATTTTATTTGCCATTATAATACCTCCGGTGCTAACGATAATATTTTTGTAAAATTGCCATTTCTTAATTCTCTGGCTACTGGCCCGAAAACCCTAGTTCCTACTGGAGTTCCATCTTTATTTACCAACACAATAGCATTGTCATCAAATCTGATAGTGCTTCCGTCTTGTCTTTGTATTTCTTTTTTAGTTCTTACAATAACACCTCTAGCAACATCACCTTTTTTGACTTTACCACCAGGAATAGCACTTGTTATAGAAACTACAACTACATCAGCTATACCTGTAATCATATGGTTTGAACCGCCAAGTACCTTAATACATCTTGCTGATTTAGCCCCAGAATTATCTGCAATAGCTAAACTCGTTTCCATTTGTATCATTTATTCACCCTCCTTATTAACAACAATCCAAGTTTTTCTTTTGGAAATTGGTCTTGAAGATTTAATAAAAACTTCATCACCAACTTTTACTGAATTATTTTCATCATGTATCATATATTTTTTAGATACTTTAATATATTTTTTGTAAACAGGGTGTTGTTTTAAGTAAGAAGATTCACCAACTATGGTTTTATCCCCAGCTTTCTTTATTATTTTAACTTTTATACTATTTTGAGCCATTACTTATCCTGTTTATTTAATTTAGTAAATAATCTAGCTATAACTTTTCTTGTTTTTTTAAAAATTGAAGTATCTTTTACTTCTCCACTAGATTTTTTAATTCTTAAAGAAAGTAGCTTTTTCTTTGAATCTAAAATTTCATTTTTAATATTTTTTTCTTCTTCGTTCATTATTTACTCCCTTCTTTAATCTTTAATATCAACAAGTTCAACAAATTTAGTCTGAAATGGAATTTTAGTTCCTGCTTTTCTCAATGCTTCAGCAGCAACCTCTTTTGAAACTCCATCTAATTCAAACAATATTAAACCTGGTCTTACTTGACACATCCAATAGTCAACGGAACCTTTTCCGCCTCCCATTCTCACACCTAGAGCTTTACTTGTAACAGGAATATGCGGGAATACTCTTATCCACAATTTTCCAGTTCTTTTCATAGTTCTAGTTATACATCTTCGCGCTGCCTCTATCTGATTAGATTTAAGCCTACCAGCATTTAGAGCTTTCAAAGCATAACTTCCAAAGCTTATTGTTGAGCCAGAATTAGCAACGCCACATATTCTTTTTCCACCTTTCTGAAAACTTCTATACTTTGTCTTTTTAGGCAATAACATTTTTCTAAACCTTTTTTAAACTTTTAAATAATATATATTATAAGTATTAATTTTTAAATAATTAAAGTCAATATTTATTTATATAGACCAAATTATTTTTTATAAATCCAAACTTTAATACCTATAATACCATAACTACACAAAGCTTCAACATGTGCATAATCAACATTTGCTCTTAATGTGTGTAATGGAATTGAACCTTCTTTATAAGTTTCAGATCTTGCTATATCAACACCATTTAATCTTCCAGATGCTGTAATTTTTACACCCAAAGCGCCATATTTCATAACATTTTGTAAAGCTTTTTTAACTGCTCTCTTGAAAACTACCCTGTTTTCAATTTGTTTTGCAATTCCCTGTCCTACCAATTCTGCATCCAAATCTGGCTTTTCTACTTCAACTATTTTTATAGAAACATCTTTTTCGCCAAGTTCTTTTTGAATATAGGTTCTAATTTTTTCAATATCAGCACCTTTTTTACCAATAATTACACCTGGTTTAGAAGTTTTTATAAGAACATTAACATGCTCTCCAGTTCTTTCTACAACAACCCTTGCTATAGAACAGTTTTTAAAATTTTTTACAATATAATTTTGTATTTGTAAATCTTTGATGAAATTTTCTCTATAGTTATTATCATCATACCAAACAGAAGACCAGTTATTATTTAAATTTATTCTGAATCCTACTGGATTAACTTTCTGTCCCATATTACTCCTCCACTTCTGTTAAAATGATTCTAAGATTACAAAATGGTTTAAGAATTCTATTTCCTCTTCCTTTTGCTCTTGCTCTAAACCTTTTCATTACAAAGGCTTTGCCAGAATCAATTCTATGTATAATTAACTTATCTATATCCATACCGTGATTATTTTCGGCATTCATCATAGCTGATTTTAATAAATCTCTAACAGCTTTTGCTGATTTCAAATTACAAAAATCCAATTGCATCATAGCTTTTTCAACTGGAAGCCCTGCGATAGCCCTTGTAATTTTACTTAACTTAATAGGGCTAACTCGTAAACTTTTCAAATAAGCTTGTGCAAATTTTTTTTCACTCATATATTTCACCTATTATTATTTCTTCTTTGTATCTGCTTTTTTGTTTCCAGCGTGGCCATGGAAAGTTCTTGTAGGTGAAAATTCACCAAATTTATGTCCTACCATATCTTCACTAACTAAAACTGAAACAAATTTTTTACCATTATAAACTGCAAAAGTCAAACCTACAAATTGTGGTAAAATTGTTGACCTTCTTGACCAAGTTTTTATTATTGGTTTTTTTGGGTCTTCACTTGCTACTTTTGCTTTTTTAATTAAATATCCATCAACAAATGGAATTTTCCAAGCTGATCGTGTCATACTCTACCTCTTATTTTTTATGTCGACTTTTAACAATAAATTTATTAGTTGGATTACTCTTCTTTCGAGTTCTTCCACCTTTAGCACATACACCAGTTGGAGAAGTTGGAATTCTTCCACCTCTTGTTCTACCACCATGTGGGTGATCTACTGGGTTCATTGATTCACCTCTAACACTAGGTCTTTTACCAAGCCATCTATTTCTTCCGGCTTTACCAAGCTTCTGGTTTTTTTTATCTTGATTACTTACAGTTCCTAAAGTAGCTAAACATTCCAATGGGAACATTCTTGTTTCACCTGATTGTAATCTAACTATTGCATAACCATTATCTTTACCAGCTAATTGTGCAAACATACCAGCACTTCTAACTATTCTAGCACCAGCACCTGGTTTAGTTTCTATATTATGTATTAATGAACCTATTGGCATAACTGCTAATGGCATTGCATTTCCTGGTTTTACATCAAGTAATTTTTTAGAAGAAATAACTTTATCACCAACTTTTAAACCTTCTGGGCAAATTATATAAGAAAAAATACCATCTTCATATTTAATCAAAGCAATAAATGCTGATCTATTTGGATCATATTCTATTCTTTCAACGGTTGCTGGAATATCAAATTTATTTCTTTTAAAATCAATAATTCTATAAGCTTGTTTATGTCCGCCACCTCTTCTTCTTACAGTAATCTGTCCCATATTATTTCTACCAGCTTTACTATTCTTTGAAATAGTTAACATTTTTAAAGGACTACCTTTCCATAATCCTTCTCTTTTTATTAATTTTAAGCCCCTAGTAGAAGAATTAATAGGTTTATACTCTTTTATAGCCATATCTATTTACCCTCTAATTTTGCAAAATTAATTTCTTGTCCCTTTTTAAGACTAACAATGGCCTTTTTAGTAGATTTTCTTCTACCAATAGTTCCTTTATACTTTTTTCTTTTACCATCGTTATTAATTATATTAACTTTTTCAACTGCAACTTCGAAAATAGTTTCTATTGAAGATTTTATATCTTCTTTACCAGCCGTATTTAAAACGATAAAACTATATTTACCATTAGCTGATTGAGCACTTGTTTTTTCAGTTGTTATTGGAGAAACTAATATATCATAAAATTTACCTAAACTCATTATAATACCTCTTTAAGTTTATTCAAAGATTTTCTATCCAATAATAAATAATCATAGTGTAGAATATCATATACATTTAAGGCATCACTAATTATACTTTTATAATTAAATAAATTTCTCAAAGATAATCTAAAGTTATTATAATCTTCTTGACAAGCAACCAAAGCCTTAACAATACCTTTATCATTAAGTTTTTTATTTAATTTATTAGTGCTTATATCCAAATTCTCCATACCTTCTATTAAAATTAGTTTTTCACCTCTAATTTTATCTCTCAAAACAAAACTCAAAGCTTTTTTAACTATTTTTTTAGGAATAGAAAAACTATAATCTCTTTGTTGAGGACCGAAACAAGTTCTACCGCCTACAAATTGTACTGCTCTTTTAGAACCGTGTCTAGCCCCGCCACTTCCTTTTTGTCTAACAATTTTTCTAGTTGAACCAGAAACCTCACTCATTAATTTTGTTTTTGCAGTTCCTAATCTTCTTTTTGCTAATTGCCATTTTACAACATAAGGAACACATTTTTCACCTTCGTTAGTGTCAAAATCAACACCATCAATATTTTCGAAGGACTCGTTCAAATTATCCAAATTTAAAACTGTTACTTTCATAATGTCCTCTATATATTTGATTCTTTAATAATTAAATCAGAACCTTTACAACCAGGAACAGCACCTTTTACACAAATAACATTATCATCATTTTCTATTGAAACGATCACTAAATTTTTAACTGTTACTCGCTCATTACCCATTTGACCAGGCATCTTCTTACCTTTAAAAACCCTACCTTCTTGTCTTCTATTACCAGTTCCACCTAATGATCTATGAGAAACAGAAACACCATGGGCTGCTTCTAAACCACCAAAATGATGTCTTTTCATAACGCCGGCAAAACCTTTACCTTTAGAAATACCAGTTACATCAATATAATCACCCTGTTTAAATTGATTTAAACCAATTATATCACCAACAGAAAATTCCTTTTCTTTGCTAACTTTAAAAGTTTTCATATTGTCGTAAGCTTCAAGATTTTTCTTTTTATAATATCCTAAAACAGGTTTATTGATTCTTTTTTCAGTTTTTTTGTCTTGTCCATAGGATAAAGTTATATGATTAAATTCTTTATCATCATATTTTTTAAAATCACTAACTAATCCTTCATAGACTTTTACCAAAGTTACAGGAACAACTTTACCATTTTCTAGATAAATTCTACTCATTCCTAATTTTTTACCAATTACTGCTGTCATTATTCATTACCCCCATTTAGAGAAATTTTTATATTTACACCAGCTGATAAATTCAATTTCATTAAAGCCTCAACTGTTTGTGGAGTAGGAATTATTATCAATAATTTTTTTAAAGATTTGATTTCGTATTGTTCCATACTTCTTTTATAAATATGTGGAGACCTTATTACTGTGAATTTTTTTGTTTTTGTTGGAAGTGGTATAGGACCTACAACAGTTGCCCCAGTCCTTTTAACTGTTCCCACTATTTCCTGTACTGCTTGATTTAGAATGTTTATATCATAAGCTTTCAAAACAATTCTAATTCCTTCTTTTTCTTTCATTGTCTCTTTTTTGTTTTTTAATTTATAACATCCGGTTAATAACCATTAATATAACATCGAAATGAGAGGTTCATTTCTGAACATCACTATTAAGACTTTTTTATTATAGAATATATTTTTGTTAATGTCAACAAAAAAATGCTAAATTTTGTAAAAAAAATGTACATTTTCGTTATAAAATATTGTAAATTTTGAATTTTGTTGATTTGTTTGGAATAATTGTAATAACTATCTAAATAAAAAATATTGAAATAAATACCAATTTTAAAAAAATTTAAAATGGTATTTATTTTTTAAATAAATTATTAGATAATTATTTATTTTAAACACTTCTCTTTTTCTTTTCCGTTTGACCTTCTAAATTAGAAGTCTCTTCTATAGCAGCTTCAATATTTTGATCTGTATTTTGCTGCTGATTTTCATTAAAAATTTGTGGTCCTTCTTCAATTTCTTGAGCGGCATTTTCAAGTCTATTTTTTTGATAAATTTCCAATCCTTCTGCAATTTCTGGATGTTCTTCAGCCATATCTTTTAATTCTTTTATTAATTTATCATCTTCAATTTTTAATCTTTTGTCAGAAAGTAAAAGTTTAATTACTTCTGGGTTTACGTCATATTCAACTATTAAATGAAGTGGAGTTTTCTCATAATTATTTTTTGCATTTACATCTACTTCTTTCTGTTCAAGTAAAATTTTAATTACTTCTGGGTTTATATAATTAGATACAACTATCGAATGAAGTGGAGTATTACCATTCATATCTTTTGTATTTACATCTATTCCTTCCTGCTTAAGTAAAAGTTCAGTTATTTCTGGGTTTTGTCTTCTAACTGCTGCATGAATTAGAGTATTTTTTGTATTTACATCTATTTTTTCATGCTTAAGTAAAATTTTAATTACTTCTGGATTTTCGTTATATATAACTGCTAAATAA
>CATOJU010000009.1 GCA_951800555.1 uncultured Rickettsiales bacterium
ATATTTCCACTTTCAATAGCATAATATAATGGTGTTTCTCCATAACAATCTTTTGCATTTATATCTATATTTGGTTGTTTAAGTAAAAGGTTGATAATTTCAATATTTCTACTTTCAATAGCATAATGTAATGGTACTTTTCCACTATTATCTTTTGCATTTATGTCTGTAAATGGTTGCTTAAGTAAAAGTTTAGCAATTTCTGTATTTCCTTTTTCAATAGCAGAATGTAATGGCATTCTAATCCAATATTTTCTTGCATTTATATCTATTATATCTATATTTGGTTGTTTAAGTAAAAGTTTTACTATTTCTGTATTTTCTTCTCCAATAGCATGATTTAATAGCATTCTAATCCAATCTTTTCCTGCATTTATATCTATATTTGGTTGTTCCAGTAAAAATTTAATCATTTCTTTATTTTCTTTTAAAACAGCTGAAAACAACATATCATAACAATTTTGTTCCACGAAATTTTTAATTTTTTCTTTATCTTCATTAAAAATTATTTCTTTTAATATTTTATTAAATAAAAATTGCATTGCTTCTAAACTTAAATCTCCGCCATTTATTATATATTTTAAAAATGATTCTTTTTCTTCATTTTTTAATGAATTGTCAACTAGATCAAAAATGCTTTTTATAGATTCTGGATGATAGGTATTGCCAAGTAAATAAGCTAAAAGATAATTTTTAAAAATATTCTCAATTCCATCATAATTATTGATTAAATAATTTAAAATAGCTGGATCATCTCTGCCACAGATAGCCTGTAAAATTTTGCTAGTTGCAAAATTAACACCTTTTCTTTCTAACTCATGAATTAAATCTCCATTACCACCAATTATTGCACTTTCTGCTATATTTTCTATATCATCTATTTTACCTTCATTATTTCGACAGTAATTGATTCCATTAAATTCTCCTTCATTTATCCCTGCTTCAGCAAGAGCTTTCATAAGTGCATTTGAATAGGTTAAATTATTATTTTTTTGTATATATTCAATAACTGCAGTTTGAAAATTACTTCCTTGATTATCAATAAATTCATCATTTTTGTCATAATATCTTAATATGATATTAGCTATACTAGAATTATAACAATTTTTTTTAAAAAAAATAGAATTTTCTCCATCTTCAGAAAGACCTTTAATTATATCATAAAAAAGTATATATGAATAATTTTTATATTCAAATTCTATAGGCCCTTTTGTAATTTTACCATCACTATTTTTAATATTCACAATCATTTTATCTTTAAGAAAGATATATTCATATTTCTCTGTATTACCATTTTTATCTTTTCCTGCAAATCTATATCTAAATGCATTTAATTCTGTTTTTTTCATATGTTCTTCTAGCTTTTCTTTATCTTCTTCTGTAGCCTCTTTTTTATAAGCATTTTCTACTATTTTTTCAACATCTTTATAATATTCAGGTTTTATTTCAAGGTTTTCATCTAGATATTTGTTTTCTACTGTTCTATCAATAAATATTTTACCATTATTGTTTACCATTGCAGATTTTAATTTTCTAAATAATTCTTCAAAAGAATGTTCCTCTTGATTGTTGTCTGTCATTTTTTACTCCTATTATTTAATTAATAAAATTAATATAAAAATTATAATTACATATTATATAATAATTCTAAAATTTAAAATTACAAGCACTAATTTCAAATCTTAATTAACTCACCCCAAGTAGTTATCAAAATATAACATTCTACCAATTTACCTACATATATTTTTTTTACTAATTTTTTATATAACTCCAATTGTTTCAAATAATTTTTAGGTAATTCATTTAACTTTGTATAATGTTTTGAAGTATTTTTATAATCAAGTATCAAAATTTTATCTTCATATTCTGCCAACCTGTCAATTTTTCCAGAAACCATAATTTCTTTACCTTCGTATTCGACTTTTCCAACAATTTCGACTTCACTTTTTGAATTATTCGAAAAAAACTTTTTATATTTTTCATTTTTTAAAATATCAAAAACTTTCATTTTTATTTTATCTTTTTCAATTTTTTCCAAATTATAAAATGAATTTTCAAGACAGATATCTGCAATTTTTTCTCTTTCTTCAATTGTAGTATTAGGCAATATTTCCAATAATTTATGTATTGCGTTTCCTATTATTATTTTTAAATTTAATTTCGTATATAAATCATCTTTATCCGTATGACTATAAAATTGTGATGGTGTTATAACTTTTTCTGTTGAATTTTCTTCAATTTTATACTCTAAAATTTCTTTTAAATTTTGCTTTATAATATTATTTTTTATAGTTTGTTCTTGATTAATATCTATATTTTTAGTAGTAATATAATTTTCTCCACCATAACTAAATTTATTTTTAGTTCTATCAAGATCAAATGGTTTTTCTTCTGCTCCCAAATATAACATTGCATTTTTTGAAATATCATACCAAGTATTCTTTTTTTCTTCTTTTTCTTCATTTTTTTCAATACCAGTACTACATAAATATAATTCATTTTCTGCTCTTGTTATAGCAACGTAAAAAAGTCTAAAATATTCAGCGTGTATTTTATAACCATTATTATCTTTAATTTCTTTTATTAATTCTGATTTAGAACTTTTTTTATATATAGGAAGTCTATAACCATATTCATCGTAGAAAAATAATTTATCTTGATTTTCTGCTATTCCTGTATTACAATCTGCTATAAAAACAATTGGAGCTTGCATACCTTTTGAACTATGGATAGTCATTATTTTTACTTGATTTTCAGCATTATCTAAATCTTTTTTAATTTCATTTTTATTATTTTCTAAAAAATATAAAAAAGATAATAAAGTTGTAGTTATATTATCTTTTTCATAATTTTTTATAAAATCTAAAAAATTATTTAAAATAATATTGATATTTTTATCAAATCTTTCTATTATTTTAAGACGAATATTACAATTTTCTAATATATAGAAACATAAATCATATATATTTAAGATTTTACTTTTTTCTATAACATTAATCAAAAAATCATATTGTTCTTTATATTTTTCTGTATTTTTTAAAACTTCAAATAAAGTTATTTTATCTTCTTCCTTTTTTTTACATAATTCATATAAATCTTCCTCTTTTAAATTCAAAAATGGTGATTTTATCAAATTTGCTAAACTTAAATCATCATTTTGAAATAAAATAAACTTAAAAAGTGCAATAAAATCTTGAATTATTATATTATCAAATAAATTTAATCTATCGTAGCCAGAATTTGGAATATTTTTTCTATTTAATTGCCTTATTAAATAGGACAACAATATTTTATTTCTTGTTTTTACTAAAATCATAATATCACTATATTTAATTTTTCTTTTTTCTCCTGTTCTGTCAATTATTGCTCTATTGCTATTTAGTAAATCCCCAATCTTTTCCACTATTTTACTGGCAAGTAATTCGAAATTTTTTATTTCAATTGTATTATCAAAATTTAAACCCCAAGAATCTTGTTTTTCATTTTTTACCGATAATTGTGGCCATAATTCTACAAGTCCAAGTCCTGTTCTTATATTATTATGAACTATTTTATCATCTTGCTTTGAGATTTTTTGAGAATAAATTTTATCTTGAAAAACTGCGTCTACAAATTTTAAAATTGAATTTAAAGACCTAAAAGAACACTGTAAATTTACTTTACAAAAAATTTTTCCACTTTCTTCAATTAATTCTTTATAAAATTCATATTTTTCATTGAATATATCAGGATCCGCATCCTGAAAGCTATAAATTGACTGTTTTTCATCACCAACTACGAATAGAGTTCTTTCATTTTCATTTTTAGTTTCTCCTGAGAAAAAATCACCTGTAATACTTTTTATTATTTCCCATTGCAAATTAGAAGTATCTTGAGCTTCATCAACCAAAACATGTTCTATACCATTATCAAGTTTAAAATTTACCCAAGCAGAATATTCTGTGTTTTGTAGCAATTTTAGGGTTATTGTAATTAAATCATCAAAATCCAAATAACTATTATTTTCTTTTAATTTTTTATAATTATCAATAATTTTTAAATTAACTTTTATTATACTTAAACTTAATTCAAAATATTTAAAATTATCCAAATTTTGCATTAACTCATAGCAACGATCCTGTTCTTCTAATAAAATATTTTTTAAAAAATCATTATTTATTTTTTTTATTATATTATTATTTTTTGCACTAAAATTTCTTTTTTTGAATTCACTGGTTAAAAATACATTTACATATTCTAGAACAATATTTTCTTTATCCGTTATATTATTTTTATTATTCAAAAAAGTTGCTACAGATTCAAAATTTTTTCTTTGATTATCAGTAAAATCTTTTCCATTTTCTATAAATTCAACTAATTCTTGAATATTGCTAAAATCATAATTTAAAAAATTATTTAATATTTCATCTTTATTTTTATGATATATTTTAAACAATTTTTTTAGATCATTTTCATAATCATATTCTTTTATATATTCAAAAATTTTTCTTTTTTCTATTAGATAATTTATTAGTTCATAAAAATTATCTTCGCTATTGTCTAAAATCAAATTTTTAATATAGGGATATACTTCACTATTTTTTTCAATATTTTCAAATGTTTCTTCTATTGATTTTTGTACTAATTCATTTACTTTATAACCTTCTATTACCTCAAAATTAGGCAAAATTCCAGCCTCAATTGGGAAACGACTTATAATTTGTTGACAAAATGAATGAATAGTAAAAATTTTCAAGTCATCAATATTATCAATTAATCTTGCAAATAAAGTTTTTGACTGTTTTAAAAGATTTTCTGGTACAATTTCATTATTATTTAATCCTATTACTCTTTTTATTTCTCCTTTTAAAGTATCATCGTCCATTATAGTCCATTTTGCAAGTTTATTATAAATTCTTTCTTTCATTTCGTGAGCTGCTGTTTTAGTAAAAGTTATACATATAATTTTTGATATATCTACATTATTTATAAATAAAGAAAGTAATCTATCTACTAAAATTGTTGTTTTTCCAGATCCAGCTGATGCTGCTACCCAAATAGAATTATTAATATTTAAAGCATTTTTTCTGTTTTGATTTATTGATGTTAATATTGTATCCATAAAATTCTTTTTAGATTTTGATTAGATTATATTTTTTTGTGTTAAATTTTCAAGTATTATATTTTAATTATATATAACAATATATAACTTTTATTTATTTTGAAATAACATCTTCAACTATAAACTGTATATTATTTAAATTCATCCATTTATTTATGGATAATGTCCCTACTAAATCACATCTAAAACCAACATGATCTAAAGCACTTAATAAAGCATCGTTTTCACCTATTCTAAAAATATTCGCTATCAATTTATTTTTTGAATTGCTTACGCCAGAATAAGACCCTATAATACATCTTAAGTGTTCTTTATTTTTACCAAATTTTTTAACAGATAAAATTACAACATCTTTTAAAATAATAGTAGGTTTTAAATTATCAGTACCAAATGGTCCCATATTATCAATATCATTAACTAATTCTTCATTAACAGCATCACAATCTAATACAAGATCTGCGAATTTATCATTTTGTTTTAAATAAATTTCTAATTCTTTTTCGATATGATTATTAATAAATTCTTTTATTTTTTCCAATTTTTCAACTTCAAAAGTAAAACCTCCGGCCATAGCATGCCCTCCGCCACTCAATAATAAACCATTCTCTTTAGCTTTTATTATAACTGAACCTATATCAATACTTTTATCTACAGATCTACAAGATGCTTTACCGATTTTCCCATCCATAGATAAAACAAATACTGGTCTACAATATTTATCCTTTATTCTTGAAGCAATTATACCAATTACTCCCTCATGCCAATCTTCACCATATATAAAAATTGCTGTTTCATTATATAATTGTTCCTGTTCTATTTTATTTATGGCTTTTTCTAAAATATCTTTTTCTATTATTTGTCTTTCAGTATTAAAATTATTTAATTGTTCAGCTAAATATTTTGCTTCGTATTTATCTTCGCATGATAAAAGTTTATTACCTATATTCGCATCTCCAACCCTTCCACTAGCATTTATTCTTGGCCCTAAAACATAACCTAAATGATATGTATCGTTAACTTCTTTTAATTCCATTAAATCTGAAAGAGCTACAAGTCCGATATTTTTTCTTTGTTTAAAAATTTCTAAACCTTGTTTAACAAAAGCCCTATTTATATTTACTAAAGGCATTACATCACAAACAGTTCCTAAAGCTACTAAATCCAATAAATATAATAAATTTTTTTGCTTTAAATTATTTTTTTCATAATATTGACGTTCTTTTAAATATGTGTTAAGTGCAATACAGACTATAAAAGCAACACCAACACCAGCAAGATATTTATATTCGGATTCTTCATCAAGTCTATTTGGATTTACGGCAGCTTTTGCGTGTGGTATTTCGGCTGGACCTAAATGGTGATCAGTTATTACTACATCTATATTTAATTTATTTGCCATTTCTATAGCTTCAAAAGAAGATATACCGCAATCAACAGTTATTATAAATTCAACTCCAATATCTTTTAATTTTTGAATTGCTTGAATATTTAAACCATAACCATCTTCAATTCTATCCGGTACATAGGTTTCGACTTTTATTCCTATATTTCTAAAAAATTTTACCATTAAAGCGGTAGCAGTTGCTCCATCTACATCGTAATCGCCGAAAATACAAATTTTTTTTTTATTAATTATCGCATTATAAATTGCTTCTACTGCTTTTTTCATATCCAATAAATGATAAGGATTTTTTAGTAAATTCTTAATTTTAGGATTTAAAAAATCGTCAATTTCCTCTAATTTTATATTTTTTATTGCCAGTAATTCACTAATAGTTGGTGAAATATTTTTTTTCTGGTGAATAGTTAAAGCCAAATTTTTATCGTATTCTTTTAAATTCCAAAAGTAACCCCTAACTGATAGTCTATCTCTAAATCTCATTACTCTGTACAGCTATATATTATTGATTTTAAAATTAAACTTTTTTTAAAAAAAAGCAACTATTATTTTGGAAAAATTTTGGGAATTGTTAATATTGGTTTTATTTTTAATTTTTTTGTTGCAAAATTAAAATTGATATTTTATAATAAAATTATAGCCACATTAGCTCAGCTGGTAGAGCAACTGACTTGTAATCAGTAGGTCGGGGGTTCGAGTCCCTCTTGTGGCACCATTTTTGTAAAAAATCAATATTTTTTATGATTATTTTGACTAGAAATTTTAATGGTCATATAATTTAATTTGTGTATATTTATTATTTTGATTATAAAAAATTACTATTTTTAATTATTAATTCTTTTATTCTTTATTATTTTTTTGCATATCAAAAATTGTTAAACAATATTTTGTCAAATAATTTTGGTCATAAATAATATGATAGTTTATTATAAAAATAATAGATTAATTTTTTATCATCAAAATAGCGAATATATATAAAATGTAGCGAAATTTTAAAAAAATTAAATTTACTTGCTTTTTACAAAAAATTAATTATATATATAAATATATTTAACAAAAATCATCAAATATGAATATTAGAATTATATCTGGAAATTGGAAAATGAATGGTTCCAAAAAAGATATTGAAATGTGGTTTAATGACTTTTTTGCAAAAGCGAAAGATTTTACAAATGAAAATAATAAAAAAATTCCAGATATATTAATTTGTTTACCATCAATTTATATTCCTTGTGCTAATGAAATAGCTAAAAAATATAATAATAATGATTTTAATGTATTTATAGGTGCTGAAGATTGTCATCAAGAAAATAAAGGTGCTTTTACAGGAAATATAAGTCCTTTAATGCTAAAAGAATTTGATATTAAATACACTATAGTAGGACATTCAGAAAGAAGACAATTTGAAAGAGAAACAAATGAAATAGTGGCAAAAAAAGCATTAAATGCCATAAATAATGATTTAATTCCTATTGTTTGTGTTGGTGAATCACTTGAAATTAGAGAAAAAAACGAGCATCTCACTTTTATTGAAAAACAAGTTTTAGAATCTACTAAGGGACTTGATTTGAAAAAAATTATTATAGCTTATGAACCAGTTTGGGCAATAGGTACCGGAAAAGTTCCTACATTAGATGAGATTGAAGAAATTAATTTTTATATAAAAACAGTTCTTGCAAAAGAAAATAAT
This sequence comes from uncultured Rickettsiales bacterium, assembly GCA_951800555.1. Classification (GTDB taxonomy): domain Bacteria; phylum Pseudomonadota; class Alphaproteobacteria; order Rickettsiales; family UBA1997; genus CATOJU01. Next base: position 8,191 of record CATOJU010000009.1, read on the forward strand.
TTGACAGAAAATGATATAAATGTATTATATGGTGGATCTGTAAAATCTTCGAATACTAAAGATATTACTGGATTAAAATCAGTAAATGGTGTGTTAGTAGGTGGGGCTAGTCTTAAAGGGGAAGAATTTTTTAATATAGTTATAAATTCTTTATAAATAACATATAAAACTAGTATATATACTAGTTTTATTTTTTTATTAAATTAAATTTTATTTTATGAAAATTGGTATTCTTTGCACAGATATATACAAAAAAGCTAAAGAAATTAATGGATATATATTAAATAGATATGATGCTGTTAGCATTAAAAAAAAGAAAGATGTAAAAAATATAGATGCTTTTGTTGTTTTAGGTGGTGATGGCTTTATGTTAAGATCTTTACATAAATATTATGAATTTGATATTCCATTTTTTGGTATAAATTATGGAAATATTGGTTTTTTATTAAATGATTTTGATTGTGAAAAAGTTGATTTAGTTGAAAAAATAGAAACTTCTAAGCCAGTTATTGTTAATCCATTAAAAAGTGAAATGATTAATGCTAATGAAAAAGAATTTTTTGATTATTCATTTAATGAATTAACACTTATTAGAAGTATATATAAAACTTGTAATATAAATATAAAAATAAATTCTAAATATAGATTAAAAAATTATATAGGTGATGGTCTAGTAATTTGTACTCCAATTGGAAGTGCAGCTTATAATAGTTCGGTTGGTGGGCCAATAATTCCGCATACTTCTAATAATATAATATTATCAACTGTAAGTCCTTTTAGGCCTAGAACTTTTAAAAGTATTATTTTACAAAATGATAATGAATTAGAATTTGAAGTTAATTATATAAAAGATAGAAAGATTAATGCTTTTGTAGATTATATAGAATATGATAATTTAATTTATGCTAAAACAAAAGTTGATAAAAGTATAAATACTAAATTATTATTTGATATCAATATGCCTTTTGATGAAAAAATAATAAAGGAGCAATTTTTATAATTTTATGAATAAATAAAAATATTATGAAAAATATATTATTAGCTACTGGTAATTATGGAAAAATTGAAGAATTCCAAAAATTATTTAAAAATTTAAAAGATATAAAATTATTTTCTTTAACTGATTTTGAAAAAGTAAAAGAACCAGAAGAAACGGGAAAAACTTTTGAAGAAAATTCTTTAGAAAAAGCAAGGTATTATGCTGAAAAATTAAAAATATCTACTGTAGCTGATGATTCTGGATTATTTATTAATGCTTTAGATGGTTTTCCTGCAATATATTCAGGACGATTTAATAATGGTGAAAAAAAAGATTTTTCCTTCGCCTTTAATGCAATTAATCTTTTACTAAAATATAAAAATACAAAAGATTATTCAGCAAGTTTTTTTTGTTGTATAACTTACTATGATTTTAATAAAAAAAATCATAATTCCTTTTTAGGAGAGATAAAAGGAAATTTAAGATTTCCTCCAAGTGGAGAAAACGGATTTGGCTACGATCCTATTTTTATACCAGAAGGATATAATAAATCTTTTGCAGAATTTTCTATGGATGAAAAAAATTCTATAAGTCATAGAGCAAAAGCTTTAGCTAAATTTAAAAATTGGATTGAAGAAAATAATATATAATTTTCATTAGAATTTTGTTTTTTGTATTATTTTATATAAAGTTAAAATAAAATTTTTATTCAAAGCTTGAAAAAAGATTTTTTTTATTTTATAATATTTTTATTAAATATTTAATTTTTTAAAACATAAATTATGAGTGAAGAGACAGAATATAATCAAGGTGAAATAGTAAGCGTTGATATTGCGGAAGAAATGAAAAAATCATATCTAGATTATGCAATGAGTGTAATTATAGCGAGAGCAATTCCAGATGTTTGTGATGGATTTAAACCAGTTCATAGAAGAATTATATATTCAATGTATGAATGTGGTTACGAATACAATAAACCTTTTAAAAAGTGTGCTAGGATAGTCGGTGACGTTATGGGAAAATATCATCCACATGGCGATACATCAATTTATGAAGCTTTGGTTAGAATGGCTCAAGATTTTTCAATGAGAGTTCCTTTAATTAATGGTCAAGGAAATTTCGGTTCTATTGATAATGATCCACCTGCTGCTATGAGGTATACTGAAGCAAGAATGGAAAAAATTGCTAATACTATAACTGATGATTTAGATAAAGATACTGTTGATTTTATTCCGAATTATGATGGTTCTGAAAATGAACCTAGTGTATTGCCAGCAAGATTCCCAAATTTACTTGTAAATGGAAGCGCTGGAATTGCTGTTGGTATGGCTACAAATATTCCTCCTCATAATTTAAGTGAAGTAATAGATGGGGTTATTAAATATATAGAAAATAATGATATTACTGTTGAAGAACTATTGAATTATATTCCATCTCCAGATTTTCCTACAAATTGTTTAATTATGGGAAGAGGAGGTTATTTGCAGGCTGCAAAAACTGGCAGAGGAACGGTTGTAATGAGAGGTGAAACTTCTATTGAAGAAAAAAAAGGTAGAGAATCAATTGTTATTACTTCAATTCCGTATCAAGTAGTAAAATCTTCATTAGTAGAAAAAATAGCTGAATTAGTAAAAGAGAAAAAAATTGAAGGAATTTCGGATTTAAGAGATGAATCTAATAAAGAAGGTATAAGAATAGTTGTTGAATTAAAGAAAGATGCGGTAAGTGAAGTAATTTTAAATCAATTATATTCCTATACTCAATTGCAATGTAATTTTCCAATTAATATGTTAGCCTTGAATAAGGGAAAACCTGAATTATTGGGGCTTTTAGATATAATTAAATTGTTTACAGAATTTAGAAAAGAAGTAGTAACAAGAAGAACTGAATTTTTACTTAAAAAAGATAGAGAAAGAGCTCATATTTTAATAGGATTAAGAATTGCAGTTGATAATATTGATGAAATAATTAAATTAATTAAAGCTTCAAAAGATACTACTGAAGCAAGAAATGAATTATTATCAAGATCTTGGAAAGCTAATGATGTAGTTAGTTTGATTGATTTAATTGGAGATAGAAGAAATAAAGTTGATGATAATGGTAATTTCTTTTTTACAGAAGAACAAGCTAGAGCAATTCTTGATATGAAATTATCAAAATTAACAGGATTAGAAAATGAAAAAATAGATAACGAAATTGGAGAAGTTGCAGCTAGAATTAAAGAATATTTGTTTATTTTGTCAAATAATGATGAATTAATGAAAATAATTAAACAAGAATTAATTGAAATTAAAGAAAATTTTGGTACAAAAAGAAAAAGTCAAATTATTCAAGAACAGGCAGATTTCGATGTAGAAGATTTAATACCGAAAGAAGATATGGTAATTATAACTACTGTAAATGGTTATATTAAAAGAATTCCACTATCAAACTATAAAGCACAAAATCGTGGTGGTAAAGGAAAATCTGGAATTTCAATACATGAAGAAGATTTAACTGCAAATATATTTATTGCAGATACTCATACTCCAATTTTATTTTTCTCAAATAAAGGTATTGTTTATAGATTAAAAACTTATAAATTACCACTTGGTGGAAATAATGCAAAGGGTAGGGCAATAGTAAATTTATTACCTCTTGAAAAGGATGAAAAAATTACAACAGTATTGCCTTTAAGTAGTAATAAAGAAGAATGGATTAATAAAAATATTATTTTTGCTACTAAAAAAGGAAATATCAGAAGAAATTCAATGGATGTTTTTGAAAGTGTTCAAACTAATGGAAAAATAGCTATAAAGCTTGAAGATGGTGATGCATTAGTTCAAGTTGCGCTTTGTGAAGATGATGATCATATTTTGTTATCATCTAAAATGGGTAAATGTATTAGATTCCCATTGGAAGTTTTAAGAGTTTTCCAAAGTAGAAGTTCATCTGGTGTGAGAGGTGTAAAACTTGAACCTAATAATGAAATTGTTTCTTTATCTATATTAAAAAATAGTAAAATATGTGATTTCGAAAAAAGAGACGCCTATTTAAAAATTCCTGTGAATGAAAGAATTAATTTAAAACACATATTACAAGAAAAATTAAATAATAATGAAACACCTGATAGTGTTGAAATGCCAGAAATAAATGTTGATTTATTAAGTAAATTAACGGAAAAAGAAATAAAACAATTAGCATTGGATGAAGAGTTTATTTTAACTATAACAGAAAACGGTTATGGAAAAAGAACTTCTACATATGAGTATAGGACTACAAATAGAGGTGGCATTGGAATAACTAATATTATTACTTCAAAAAGAAATGGGAATGTTATTTTTAGTGCAGAAGTTGATGATGATAAAGATATTTTAATGATGACTGATAAAGGAACTGTAATTAGGACAAAAGTCAGAGATATAAGGATTTCTGGAAGAAATACCCAGGGAGTAACTTTGATGAGAACGGAAGATAAAATTATTTCTGTGGCTTTGGCTAAAACTGAAGAAGAATCGGTTGAAGAAGTTGAAGATAATAAAAAAAATATTGAAAATCTTGAGTAAAACTTTTATAATTTAAAATTATTTTGATATACTTCAAAAATGAATTATAAAGTAAAATAATTATAAATATATTATTTTTTAACCTTGTTTTTCAATTTTTGTGAGAATAATATAAAAAAATAATAAATTTATTTTTTAAGTTTTATTGAATATTATGAGAAAAAAATAATTGATAAATCATTCTATAATGTATTAAAATTCTATAAATTTAATTTTTTTCTTGACATTATGAAAAAAAATAATATAATATATATTATATAAATGATTTTTATTCATTTATATTAGTTTTAATAATTTTTAAAAAGGATAAAAAATGTTAAACAAAAATAATTCATATTCTTCGTTTTCAACATTATTTGGTGTTGATATGAAAAATATATCTAATAAACTATCTATATGGGGGTTAGCCAGATAGTAAAAATATTGTAAATAATATTTGTATTAAACTTTTAACTAATGGAATAAAGTTAGAAACAAAAAATAAACCAATATTTGTAAAATTATCTGGAATAGGTGAAAATATAGATAAAATTCTAAATTTACAAAAAATAACAACAAATTATTTAGGTAAAAATAAAGGCTTTATAGTTGAAAAAAATTATGAAAATTTTTATCAATTAAGTAATTATAAAAATAAAAAAAATGGTGGTTTTACTATTTGTGCTTTTAGTGATGAAAATTTTAATAATCTTGTAGCTAGTGATTCAGTTAGCTTTGATAATTTAAAAAATGTTATCTGTGATGAAAATAATTCAATAAATTATAATCCAGATTTGGATAATTTTAATATAATAGAAAATTTATTTGAAAATAAAGGGCTTATGGTTCATCCAAAGTATCATAATTGTTGTATAGGTGAAGCGTTATTTAATTTAGGAAGTCTTTTTACTAAATTATTTTTTCCAAAAAATAAAACTATGTTGATGACAGAAATAGCAGTAGGTAATAATCCAAGTTTAGCTTCTTCGCATAAATCTGGTTTTAAGGCATTAAAAAAATATACAGCTTTTGACGGAGTTGAATGTTTTCTTTTATATAAAGTATTATCTAAAAAAATAGCTGTTGCTACTGATTTTGATAAAAAAAAATCTTTAGTTAGTTTTCCTATAAAAAAAGAAAGTAAAATAAAGATTAGTGAAGAAGAAAAAAATAAAATAAAAAATAATTTTAATAATCATATAGAAAAATTATTAAATATTACTAATATTAATAATAATTTTAATAGTAAATTCTTAGAAGAACTTTATATTTTTCAATTGGCAAATAATTGTTTTTCTAAAAAAGAAAAAATAGGTAATTATTTTATTAAATAAAATTTTATTATGGTAATTTTCTTAATTGTAGAATTACCATTAATATTTAATAGTTGATTAATATGGAGATAAATATGTTGGAAGTTATTAAATTTGAAGGTTTAAAAAGTGGAAAGAATCTTTTAGTTTTAGGTGCAATACACGGGAATGAAATTTGTGGACCAAGAGCTATTAAAAATATTATAAAAAAAATCAAAAATAATGAGATTAAAATAAAAGCTGGAAGTGTTACTTTTATTCCTATTTGTAATTTTGAAGCCTATAAACAAAACAAAAGGTATATAGATATAAATTTAAATAGAATTTTTGAAAAAAATAAAAATCCAAAAAATAATGAGGAAATAATTTCGCAAAAAATTATAAAGCATATTGATGATTGTGATTATTTATTGGATATACATTCTATTCATACGGAAGGTCCAAGTTTTACTTTTATGGATAAAGAAACTGAAGAGATAAAAAATTTTGTTGAAATTCAAAATTTCAATGATATAATGGTTGGATGGAATGATTTATTTAAGGAAGATGATAAATCTACTTGTGGTTATGCTTTAAAACATGATAAAATTTGTACAACTATAGAATGTGGAAATCATAATGATCCAAATTGTATTAAAATAGCAGAAACAGCAATAAAAAATTCTTTGGCATTTTTAGAAATTGCAGATTGCAAGTTGTCTATTGATAAAAATAATCGAAAATTTATAAAAATGGAGAAGGTATTTTATAAAGAAAAAGAAGGTTATTTCACAAAAAATTGGAAACATTTAGATATTATAAAATCCGGAGAAGTTATTGCTAAATATAATGATAATAAAACTATAAAAGCAAAAAAAGATTGTTTAATAATAATGCCGCATAAAGATGGTAATATTGGTGCCGAATGGTTTTATTTGGGAGAATTTATAAATGGAAATTTATAATTTTTTAAAAATTTTAGAAGTTATTATAAAATCTTTTAAATTTTTTAACTATTTTTAATAGTGTCAATATATATTTATTTTTCTCATTGTTTTTTAAGTATGATAT
>CATOJU010000010.1 GCA_951800555.1 uncultured Rickettsiales bacterium
ATATAAATTAATAAAAATCTTGTTTTTTTAACAAAGTTTTATTATTATATTTAATAATTAAAATATTTTTCTTAGTTTGAAAATCAAGTTTTAATTAATTTAATATCTTGCTTTTTATTATTTATAAAGTATTTTTAATATGATTATTAACAATAAAAACAAAGATGAAAAAGGCAGAATTACCAAATTTGCTAACCTTAATTAGAATTATAGTTATTCCAATTATAATAATATCATTTTATGTGCCTTGGAAAATAACAAATTTAATAGCGGCAGCACTTTTTATGTTTGCAAGTTTAACTGACTTTTTTGACGGCTATCTAGCCAGATTGTATAAAGTACAATCAAATTTTGGTAAATGCTTTGACCCTATTGCCGATAAACTTTTAGTTGCTGTTTCTTTAATAATGTTAGTAAATTTTTCATCAAGAAATGTTTTTATAGTAATTCCTTCTTTAGTTATAATTTGTAGAGAAATCTTAGTTTCTGGATTAAGAGAATTTTTAGCAACTATAAATGTTGGTATGCCAGTAACAAAACTTGCAAAATGGAAAACAACAATACAAATGATGGCTATAACTGCTTTACTTTTAGCAAGTAAAGATTCCTATTATACATATGAAAATATTATGGACTATTTTGAAGTAGAACCATTTTTAAGAATATTTTTTAATGGATTGATCGAAAAACTTGGTATAATAATGCTAAATATAGCGGCCATATTAACAATTATAACGGGTTATGCCTATTATAAAATTGGTATAAAAAATATGTAAATAATGCCTAAAATAAATGATGAAGGATTTTTAATCCATATTAAAAAATATAATGAAAAAAGTTTAATAGTTAAAATTATTAGTAAAAATAATGGTATTATTTCTGGATTTTTAAAGAAAAATTTTAATAAAAACGACAAATATATTAACCAAATTGGTAATTTTATAAATTTTGAATACAATTATAAAACTATTGATAGAAAAGGAACAATATATATAGAAAATATTAAAAGTTATATAGGATTGATATTTAATAATAAATTTAATCTTTCAATTTTTAATTCCGTTATTGCAATTTTGGTTAATTCTATTAACGAAAATGATAATATTGAAGAAATTTATAAAATATTTGAAAAAATAATTTTTAATTTTGCTTCTGATGATAAAAACTTAATCTTTTATTATATAAATTTTTTATTTAAAATTGTAGTTTATTTAGGAATAAATATTGATATTTCAAAATGTGCAGTAAGTGGAGTTGATGAAGTTTATTATATGTCTCCTAAAACCGCGAATTGTGTAAGTAAAGAAGTAGGAGAAAAGTATAAAAATAAATTGTTTGTTATTCCAAAATGTTTTTTTGAGAATTGTTTTGATAAAATAGAAATTATAAATTCTATAAATATTTTGCACTATTTTATTGAAAAAATTTTTAAAAACAATGAAATTCATTATAAATATAAAAATATTAATTTCTTAAAAAGAATTATCATTAATAATATAAAATTTATATAATTTCAACTTTATTTTTAATTTTAAAAAGTAAAAGTTGAAATTATACTATAATTTTATTTTAAATGAATAAAAATATTTATTTGAATTGGATTACTAATTCTTTTGATTCGCTCTCCTCTTCTAAATTATCTTCAAAATTTTTTAATAATAAAATATTCTCAGAATTTTTTTTATTATTTTCTAACAATTTTAATGTATTAGAAAAATTTTTCAATTTTATATTTAATCCATCTAATTCATTTTTATTAATTTTTATACTATCACCAAAATATAAAAATCCTACTTTTTGGCTCAAAGAAATGAATTGCTTAAGAAGTTCATTATCTGTATTTAATTTAAGTTTTTGTAATAAATTTTTTACAGTCTCAGCAATATTACGCATTTTACTTTTACTATAATAAAATTCATTTTCTCCAAAATTAATACCATTTTTAATTATTTGTTCAATAAATGTTGGATTATTTCTATTTAAATCTTCAATAAAAATTTCATTTGTTAAAATTGTGCACAATATAGGTTCTCCAGAACTAGCACGAATATTAGAAATTTCATTAATTTCCATAATATCATTGGAAAGTTTTTCTTTATCTTCATTATTCAATAATTTATTAAAAAAATGCAATATTCCCAATTGAATTAATTTTTTACTAGAAGCAACAAAATTTTTATTATTAGTTATATTTAAACCAGTATTTAATCCCATTAAACTAAATTCGTCATCTTTTTCCAATATATAGGAAAATGTTCTTTTAATTAAATCAATTTTGTCATCATTACAGGCAGAGAGAAAAATATTATAAACATCATTTATATGTAGATTTTCTAATAATGAATCAATAATATATTCTTTATTATTATAATAAATAATTTTAATAAAATTTTGTATTAAATAATTTTGTGAAACAATTAATTTTGAAATTAAATTAATATTATTTGAATTTTTTAATGTAAAATCAAAAAAATTACATATTGATTCATCAATTGTACCGCCAATTTTTGGACTTTCTGTATTAGATTTCACAAAATCATATACATCAATATCATAATCAATAGGTTCATATATCATATTAGATTCTTCATATTTATTAGGAGCCGATTTAAAAGGATATGGGCGTTTAACTATTTCACCTTGTTTTTCAAGATATTCTCTTTTTTTATTCGTTTCATTTTCTGCCTTTCTATACCAAATTACAGCTTCAATTTTATCTATTTTAACACCAAATCCAAATCTTAACATATCACCAAATTTAGTCATTCCTTTTATATTTCCTAAATCTGCTGCCATTTTAAAATATTGAGCAGCTTTTTTAAAATCAGTTGTTATACCAGCATCATTTTTATAAAGTATTTCACCACATAAAACCATTGCATCAATATCACCTTCTTTTGCTGCTAATTTTATATATTCAAATCCTTCTAAATATTTTTTATTATCATATAAAGCTTTTCCTATTGAAAATAGTATTTTACTATTATCCGTTTTTTTATTTTCCATAATTCCCATAATTTATTAATAACAAAGTTATTATACTATATTTATTGGGAATAGTCAACGCATTTTAAAAAAAATGATTGAATTAATTCTTTATTAATATTTATGCAGAAGGTCAACAGTATTGAGAGTTAATTTCTCGAATTTTCAATTATTTTTTCAACTATATTTTTTTTAGTTATACCAAAAAATTCATAAACTTCTTCAGCTGGAGCTGAAATTCCAAATTTATCATTTTTTATACCAAAAAATAATCCATTTTCTCCAATATATCTTTCCCAACCATATCCACAAGCTGCCTCTATTCCAACTCTTAAAGTTTTTCTATTTAAAACTTCTTCTTTATAATTATCGTCTTGTCTATCAAAAATATCAAAACAAGGAGCAGAAACAACTCTTGCTTCAATATTATTGTTTTTCAGTTCTTCTTGAACTTCTAAAGCTAAATTTACTTCAGTTCCAGTAGCTATTAAAGTAACGGTTGCTTTTTTGTTTTCTCTTAAAACATAGGCACCTTTTTTAACTAGATTTTCCTCTGGTTTATCATTTATAAAATCAACACTTTGCCTTGAAAGTATTAAAGCAGATGGTATATATTTATTTTTTATAGCTATTTCATAACAATCAATAGTTTCTTGTAAATCTGCTGGTCTAAATACGTTTAAATTAGGTATAGCTCTTAAATTTGCTAAATGTTCCACTGGTTGATGTGTTGGTCCATCTTCACCAAGACCAATACTATCGTGAGTTAAAATATATAAAACTTGTAAACCCATTAAAGCACTTAATCTTATAGCTGGTTTTTCATAATCTGCAAAACAAAAGAATGTTCCTGCGTAGGGAATTATTCCACCATTTAAAACCAATCCATTCATTATAGCAGCCATAGAATGCTCTCTTATTCCATAATTCAAATATCTACCACTATAATTATCTTTATTTAAAACATCTATACTTTCTGTTTTTGTAAGAACTGAACTAGTTAAATCAGCACTACCACCAATTAATTGTTCTATATCTTTTGTTAAAACTTCCAAGACTCTTTGTGAAGATTTCCTTGTAGCTTCTTTTGGAGTTTCAGCTATAATTTGCTTTTTAAAATTTTGTAAATTTTCTTCCCAATCATCACCTAAATCACCTTTTAATAATCTTGTAAATTCTTCAAATTTATCTGATTTTTCACAATTCTTCTTCCATTCTGCAAAAACTTCTTCATTTCTTTCAACTGATTCTTTCCATAATTGTAAAACATTTTCTGGAATTTCAAAATCTCCCCAATTTTCACAATCTAAAGCTATTTTAGTAGCTTTTAATTCATCTCCTTTTATAGGAGAACCATGACATTTATTGGTACCTTCTTTTGGAGAGCAATAACCAATTTTAGTTTTAAATGATATAAATACTGGTTTATCACTATTTTGCGCTTCTGTTAATACATTTTTTATGGAATCAAAATTATGTCCATCCGCTTCTAGATATTTAAAATTTATTGATTCAAATCGCATTTTCATATCTTCATTTCTAGCAACAGAAGTATTACCATCAATTGTTATTTCATTATTATCCCATAAAATAATTAAATTTTTTAAATTCAAATTTCCGGCAATAGACAAAGCTTCATAACTTATACCTTCCATAAGACAACCATCTCCAACCATACAATAAGTTTTATGATTTATTAAATCACCAAATTTTGCATTCAAATGCCTTTCCGCAATAGCCATACCAACTGCATTTGCAACGCCTTGTCCTAATGGTCCAGTTGTAGTTTCTATACCTTTTAAATATCCATATTCTGGATGACCAGCGGCTTTTGAATGTAATTGCCTAAAATTCTTTATTTGTTCTAAAGTACAATCTTCATAGCCAGTTAAATAAAGTAAAGAATACAATAGCATAGAACCATGACCTGCAGATAAAATAAATCTATCTCTATCGGCCCAATTCGGTTTTAATGGTGAAAATTTTAAAAATTCTGCAAATAAAACTGTTGCAATATCAGCAAAACCTAATGGTAAACCAGGATGGCCTGAATTTGCTTTTGCTATTGCATCTAAAGATAAACACCTTATAGCATTTGCCATTAATTTTAATTCTTCGTTTTTCATATTTTTTATATAATTTATTTATTATAATAATATTATAAATATTTTTTAAAATAACAAGAAAAATGTTTTTTATTAGTAAAACTATTATTAAAACTAATATAAAAAATTATTTCCTATCTTTATTTTTCTAAAGTTTAATACAAATAGAAAAGATAAAAAAATCAAGAATTAGGATTAAAACTATTTTGAATAATTAATCCCTTCTTTTTTATCTTTAGTAGAAAGTAATTGTTCCTCTATTTCTTTCACGGTATTTTCAAGTTTATTACTTTCTTCTTCTAAAAATATTTTAGTTTCAATATTTGTCTTTTTTTCTTTATTTTTAATTGAAATTTTATTTATTTTTGTGTCTTTATTATTTTTTACTTTAGTTGATTTTTTATTTTCCACACTTGTTGTATTATAATCAGCTTGTTCTATTGATTTTTCTGGCAATTCAAGCGCCTTTTTCCCATATTTATTTTTTATTTCTGGATCTGCTCCATGTTCAATTAAACAAGTAACTAATTCTTTGTTTCCTGCCATTACAGCATAGTGTAAAGGTGTCATACCATTTTTATCTTTTATATTTATATCTATTTTATATTTTTCTAACAAATCTTGAAATAATTCCACCAAGTTTGTACGTGATATCGCAGTTTTTTTTGTTGATGTAGCTAAATAATGTAATAATGTCATATTATCTTTATCTTTCAAATTTAATATATCTACACCATATCTTTCAACAGAATATTTGATTAATGCTGTATTTCCATTGTTTGCAGCAATATGTAAAGGATATATGCCATTATTATTCTGTATTGCTTTTATATTCGCTCCGTGCTCTATAAGATATATAGCAAGTCCTACATTTTCTTCTCCCATTATATAAAATATTGGCGTATTACCATCTTTATCTTGTAAATTTAAGTTTAATTTTAAATCTTCAACTAAATATCTAACTAATTCAACTTTTTCATACACTAATTTAACTGCGCTAGTTTTAACACCTTTTTCGTCTTCTTTTTCCTTTATTGCATAATGTAATAATGTTCTATTATTTTTATCTTTTACATTTATATTATTAATTTCACATTCTTTAATTAAATATTTAAATAATTCTGAATTTCTTTCTATCAATGCATAATGTAATAGTGTTATATCATTATTTTCTAAATATTTTGAAATTTTTTTAAACATTTCTTTTATATTTTTATCATCTTTGGGAAATTTATATTTATTAGAATTATTTTCTTTGTAGGATTGAAGATATTCTAATAATTCATTACTAAATGGAATATTTTTAATTTGTTCTTCAGTCATTATTATATAATTTTGTGATTTTACTTCGTTTATTTTCATATATTCTCTCTAATTTAATGGTAAATATAAGTATATAATGCTTTTTTAAAAAATCAATAATATTATTTATTTAACAAATAGAGCTTATTCCATCTCTTAATAAAATTTGTCATTATAATGATAAATCTATATAATTATAGAATTTTATATTTAGAATCTTAAAATAATAATTTTTATCTCTTAAGATTTTTTTTAACATATTATCAAGAGATGGGATGAAGTCCTAATTTTTAAAAAAAATAATTTGATTTTTAAAATAAAAAATATATAATATTTATTATAAATATAAGGATAATTATAAAAAATAAAGTAAAAACAATGAATACTATACTAAACTTAAAAATTTATACATTAAATCAACTCTTCTTAGAAGAAGTTATAAAAAAAGTTTCTGTATATGGAAAAGAAGGTTTATATACGATTTTTCCTAACCATCAAGATTATGTTTCATCTTTTGATGATGGTATGTTGTATTTTGAAAAAGAAAATGGTGAAAAAATTTATATTGGAATAAATCAAGGAATATTAACAAAATGCGGTAGAGAGGTACAAATTTCAACTTTTAATTCAATATATGGTGGTAATAGTATAGAAGAATTAAAAAAAACTGTTGAAAAAGCTATAATTGAAAGTCAAAATAAAATTGAAATTGATAAAAAATTAAAAATATCATTAAAAAAAATAGAGCTTGAATTATTAGAACAGGTAAAATTATTCGGTAAAAGAAAATGAGTAAACTAGAAATAAAAATTTTTAAAAAAATAAAAAATAAACAAGCTGGGAAAAAAAGAGGCTTTAAAGTGACTGATGCTATTTCTCTTTCTTATGTTTTTATAGCTCCTATAATTATTGCTATATGTATAGATAGATATTTCAATGAATATTTTAAACAAAATAATGATATGTTTTTATTAATGATGATTTTTTCTTTTTTTATCGGTGGTTTTTGTGTTTATAGAGAAATAGCAAAAATTTATTCAACCGATTCAACTGAACTTGAAGAAAATAAAAAAGAAAATATTAAAAACAGCGAGGAGGAGAGTAAATAAAATGCAATTTATAATTATTTTTATTTTATATGTTTTAATTGGATTTTCGATGGATTATTTGAATAATATAGGAATAAAATTTACAACAAAAAAATTTTTAAACAGTAAAAATCAAATAATAGTTTTTTTAAGTTTATTTATAAGATTATTTATTTTCGCAATAGTATTTTATTTTTTAACTAGAAATAATTTTAAAAAAGCAATTTTTTTTATTTTTGGTGTAATTTTATCAAAATTTTTATTTATTATAAAATATAACAGGATTAGTGATGCAAATAACAACAGATGAAGCAATTTTATTTAAAAGTGGTTTTATAGTAATAAATAACACACTATTATACTCTTGGGTTGTTATGGCTATTTTAATTATTATAGCTTTTATTTTTAGAAGAAAATTTGTATTTGATATAAAAAAGACTGAAAATATAGGTAATTTACAATTGTCTTTGGAAGCTTTAGTTCAATGTATAGAGAATCAAATAAAAGAAATAACTACAAGAAGTATTGAAGTAATTTTCCCATTTATGGCTACTTTATTTTTATATATAGCTGTTTCAAATTTAATATCTTTAATACCATTTACAGAATCTCCTACTGGTTCTTATTCTACAACTGTAGCTTTGGGTATAAGTGTTTTTGTATTTTCTACAATTTATGGTTTTAGAGAAAAAGGATTTGGTTATTTAAAAAAATTTATAGAACCTGTGGCTTTTTTATTGCCATTAAACATAGTAGGTGAATTATCAAAAGTTTTATCATTGACAATAAGACTTTATGGTAATATTATGAGTTCTGGAGTTATAATAACTATATTATCGCAGATAATATTTTTATCTGTTGGTTTCCCAGTGGTAATAAATTTATTAGGGACTATAACAGGTGTTATACAAGCTTATATTTTTGCAATTTTATCTATGATATTCATATCAGTAGATAATTAATTATTAATAAATTTAAGGAGTTAAAAAATGGAAAATTTAATTATAATTGCCTCTGTTTCAATTTTTACAGCTGGAATTACTATACTTGCTGGCGCTAGTTCAGTTGCTATTGGAGAATCTTCGGTTGCTAGGCAAGCTTTGCAATCAATGTCCCAACAACCAGATAGTGCAGGAGAAATATCAAAAACATTATTTATTTCTTTATCTTTAGTTGAATCTAGTGCTATATATTGTTTATTGGTTTCAATGATATTAATATTTAGTAATCCATTTTGGAATTATATGGTAACAAAAATTAATTAATATACAAATAGGGAAAAAAATGAGTGTAGACATATTTACCATAATAATCCAAATATTTAATTTCTTGATTTTAATATTTATATTAAACAAGATAATATATAGACCACTAATAAAATTAATGAAGGATAGAAAGGAATATATTTCTAGTAATATTAATGATGCAGAAGAAAAATTGAAAGAAGCTGAATCTTTAAAAATGGAATATCAAAGTAAATTGGAGGAAATAAAAGAATATAAAATAGAACAAATTAAAATTATAGATACTGAAAATAATAAATATAAAAACGAACAATTAGAGTTAATAAAAAATGAAATTGAAGAGGAAAAAAGAAAATTTCTAAACGAATTAGAAAAAGAAAAAAATTCAATTTTAGATAATGTAGCAAAAAATATTTTTCTTAATGTTAATAATCTATTAAATGATATTTTTGTATATTTAACAGATAAAAGTTTTAACGAAGTTATTTTGATAAAATTTTTAAATGAAATAAAAAATCTTCCTGAGACAGAAATTAGCAAGATTAATAGAACTATTAAGGATAAAATAGATTTTATATCAAATTTTGATATCAATATTAATCAAAAAGAGATTGTAGAGAGAACTTTTAAAGAGAAAAATATTTTTTATAAAACTATTAATTTTCTAAAGGATGAGAGTATGGTGTTGGGAAATAAAATTGTTATAGATGGTCTAATTATAAATTCAAATGTTAAAGATATAATTGACCAATTTAATATAAAATTAGAACAAATAGTGTAAAGTTATGCAAGAAAAAATCTTAGAAAAACTTGATAATTTATTAAAAGATAATGTTTCTTCTCAAGATTTACATTATTTAAATATAGAAGAAGAAGCAATTGTAACTGAAGTAAATAATTCTGTTGTTGTGGCGGAAGGTTTTTCAAAAATATCTACTGAAGAATGTGTAATTATTTCAGATAGATTTAAGGGTATAGTTTCTGTTATAAAAAACAATGTAATAAAAATTATGCTTTTAGAAAAAACTAATGAAATAAAAGTTGGTGATAAAGTTAAAAGAACTTTTGAAACTTTAACAATCACTGTAGGAGAAGATCTTATTGGAAGAGTAATAGATGGATTAGGAAGACCATTAGATAATAAAGGTACAATAAAAACAAATAAAAAAATGATGGTGGAACGACCAGCTGTAAATATTATAGATAGAAAATCAGTACAAGAACCTATGCAAACTGGAATAAAAGTTATAGATTCTTTAATTCCTATTGGTAGAGGGCAGAGGGAATTAATTTTGGGAGATAGGCAAACTGGGAAAACTTCTATTGCAATAGACACTGTTTTAAATCAAAAAGATGGTGATGTAATTTGTATTTATTGTGCCATAGGACAAAGAGATGCTGCTGTTGCTAATATTATAAAAATTTTACAAGATAATGGAGCAATGGATTATACAATAGTTGTAAATGCTAGTGGGAATGAAATTGCAGGACATCAATTTATAGCTCCATATTCTGCAACCAGTATAGCGGAATATTTTATGGAACAAGGTAAACATGTTTTAGTTATATATGATGATTTGACAAAACAAGCTAGAGCATATAGGGAAGTTTCTTTGCTTTTAGAAAAAAATCCAGGAAGAGAAGCATACCCGGCAGATATATTTTATATTCATTCAAGATTATTGGAAAGATCTACAAAAATGAAGGATGAATTGGGTGGTGGGTCAATCACATCTTTACCTATTATAGAAACTGAAGCAGAAAATATGTCAGCCTATATTCCTACAAATGTTATTTCTATAACTGACGGACAAATTTATTTAAGTCCAAATTTATTTCAAAAAGGAATTTTACCTGCTATAGATATTGAAAAATCGGTATCAAGAGTTGGAAGTGCTGCTCAACTACCGGCATATAAACAAGTAACTGGAACTTTAGGAATTGAATATTCTCAATTTCAAGAATTGGAGAATTTTTCTAAATTTTCTAGTTCATTAGATGAAAAAACAGAAAAAATTATAAATAAAGGACAAAAAATAAGAGAAATTATAAAGCAAAAAAATTGTGAAACTTTGTTTGTTTTTGAACAAATTGCTATTTTATTATGTTTGAATAATGGCATTTTCGATAATGTTTCTTTGGATAAAATTAAAGATACCGAAAAAGTTATAATAAACACTATGAATAGTGAATTTCCTGATATAAAAAATACTATTTTATCAAATAAAAAAATTTCAGATGAAAGTATAAATATTTTTGTAAATAAAATTAAAGAAATATTGAATTGAATTTTTTAATAATTCAATTCAATATAAAATCTATTACCGAATATTATATTTAGGGTTATTTTTAATATTATTATAAAGTTTTATATGTATTTTGTTGATTTTTCAATTCATCTTTAATTTTAATAAATGATAAAAGCATTTTTTGAGAAGGTGAGTTACTATTCCAGTCTTTTTCGTAATTTTTTGATATTTTTTTATCTTTTATAAATTCTTTGTACCCTTCTTTATTTTTTATATTTTCAAAATTTTCTTTATTTATTCCAAATTTTTCAACTAAATCTTTTATATTATTTTTAATTATTTTTTTATATGTATTATTATCTATTTCATTTTCAATCCTTATATCGTTTTTCAATAATAATAATGACAGTTCAATTTCTTTTTGATTTAATTTTTCTTCTTTTGTAATAATATTAAAAAAGAGGTTTTGTAAATCTTTATTATTTATATTAATAATATTTTTCAAATTTTTATTTTCAAAAAATTCTTTAACTATATCTAAATTATTTTTTTTACAAGCCTCTAAAAAATAAAGATTTAAAACTCCATCTTGAATTTCTTTTATTATTTTTTCATTATTAATTAATATTTTAATTAATTCTAATTGATTATTTTCGCAGGCTGCCATAAATCCTGTTTGAAAACAACCATTATTTTCCATTTTTTCAAATAAACTTTTATTATTAAGTAAAGTTTCAGCAATTTCCTTTTCTCCTCTTTTGCATAATTCAATAAAACAAATAAGTAAAGCTTCTTGATTTAATCTTTTTGTTATTTCTTCATTGTTGAGTAAATTAATAATTATTTCTTTGTTATTTTGTTTTTTGCATTCTTGGATAAAAAGTTTTGATATTTCTTCTGTTGATATTTTTTCTTTTATTTCATTAATTTCAAGTAAAAAATCATTATTTTCTTTTTTATTATTAATACAATTTAAGAAGAAAACTAAATTTATTCTTATTTTAAATAATCCAGGTTCAGTTATAATTGTTAATAATTTATCATTTTCTACTATTTTAGTAATTATTGGCTTATTATTATTCATTCTACAAATATCTCCGAATAATCTAGCTAATTTATCTTTATCAAGGTTTAAAAAAAATTTTTCTTCATTTTTTTTAGAATAAAAAATATTAAGTATATTTTCTGTTAAATTTACATTATTATTAACAACAAGTTCAAAAATTGATAGTAAGTCATCTGCTGTAATTTTTTCTTTTATTTTATTATTATTAAGTAAAATTTCAATTGCATTTTCTGCTGTTATTTCTTCATTAATTTTTTCTCCATTAAGTAAAGCTTCAGCTATATCTTTTAAGGTTATTGATTCTTTCATTATTCCTTCATTAATTAGAATTTTCATAGCTTCTTCTGGTGATATTTTTAAATCTTTTTGATCTGTTATACCTTCAGCATTCTTTATTCTACCTTTATTATAGATAAAATAAAAACTTCTAATAAAATTATTAAGTACAATTCTACTACTATCATATTCAAATAATTCTTTTTTTATTTCTTCATCTTTTAAAAATTTTTCTATAATATCTTTATATCCATATTCATAGGCATTACCTATAATAATTGCCATATCATTAATGCTGTTTTTTATTTCAAATTTATTTGAAATCATTCCACCTTTATCACGAATTTCTTCAAGGTTTTTAGTTTCTTTTATTTCTTTTTTAATTTTTTTTATTTTATTTTCATCATTAATAATTAAATTAATTAAACCTTCATTCACTTCATTATATTGATGATTACATATATGTTTTAAAATTTTACAAATATTTAAATCCAAATTATCAAATAATTCTTCAACAAATTCTTTACCGCTACTATTATAGGCAGAATCAATAATAACTGCTAAATCATAACTATTTTCTTTATCTTCTAAAACACCTTTTACTGTTTCATTTTTAATCAATTCTCTAACCAAATCACATTTTCCATTTTTACAAAGATATTTGATTAAATTTAATATAATTTTATCATTATTTTTCATTATACTTTTTTTAGGAATTAGTTTATTAGTAAACCCTAGTCCGTGTTTTAATGATTCTTCGAGAATTTGCGTATAATAATCAATATTATTTTCATTTAATATAATATTTCTTATTTTTTGATTATTAAATTCTTTTTCGATTTCTAATAAATTTCCATTTATGCAATATTGTTTAAAATCTTCTTTTATCTGATTTTCAATACTCTTGATAATATCTTTTTCTTCCTCAATAAAAGATTTTTCTGTCATATATAAACTCCTAAAAAATTTTTTTATGTAAATAAAATTTACATATTAATTTTTTAAAAACAATGTTTTTTTCTATTTTTAATTGACTTTTAAATAATTTTAATCTAAGATCTAATCTTAGATACTATCCCTTAACACTTTTTCTAAGATGTTTATTGAACAAATAATATTTTTATACTTTAAGTTCAAATAAATTAATATTAGAAAAATAAATCAATTTTTTATATTATCAATAAATACAGGAGTAGAAAATGACTGAAAAAACTACAAAAATGTACACAATTAAAGGACCAAAAAAAAATTGTGAAAACGAATGGATAATTCCAAAAAATAAAATTGAATATTTTATAGAAAGTTGTTATAGTGAAATAATAAAAGGTAATATTGAATTTACACATGTAATTGTTAATTATTATGAGCAAAGGGCGGAGGAATTTTTTAAAAATAGAGAAAATATTGAAAAATTAATATCGTTGAAATTTTGCACTAACCAAGATTTAAAAAGTTCTGTTGAATATTTCTTAATTAAAGAGAACAGATGTTATGATAAAGCTATGAAAATATATAATTTTTTAAATAGAATAATATTTAATAAAAAAGATAAAAGAAATTTAGAAGCTAGAAAACAAATTGAAATTATAAAACAAACTAGGCTTAGAAGACAAATTGAAGATAATAAAGAAATAGAGAAAAATAAAATAAATGAAAAAATTGATATAATAAAATTTGATCCTAATTTTAAAGAAAAAATAGAATATGAACAATTAAAAAATGTAAATAAATTTTTTTATTATCCAAAAAATATAGAAAATAATTTTACTTCCATTTTTGATTATTAAGTTAAATTAAAAATGTAAAATTTATTAGAATTCCTGCATAAAAAAACAAATATTGAAAAAAGACAAAAATTTTAAATGTTTTTTAACATTTATATGCATTTATTTATTAAAAATAATAAAAATTTTAGCATTTTTAAATTAAGGTTTAAATTTTGAAAAATATGTTTAATATTAATTTAAATTATTTAAATATTATTGGTATATACTTAATTTTATGCACGAGGACTATTTTATTTATGCATTGAGCTTTTGTTCTGGATCATTTTCAAAAATATTGAACTCATTTAAACTACAATTTAATGTGTTACAAAATCTTATTAATTCATCTGTATCGTATTTTGAATTATTCGCAGCATAATAAATTTTTATATTTTTAAATATTTCCATTTGTTTTTTAAATTTATTCAATATTTCTTTTTCTTCTGGATACATTTTACTTATAATTTCATTATCAAAATTTGCAAAATCATTGTTTGGAAATATTTTATTTAGATTCTCGCTTAAATTATACTTAAACTCATTTGATATATCTTCTGCTTTTAAGAATGATAATATTCTTTTTTCAATATTTTTTTCCATTTTTTTAATTTCTTCTATTTTAAAGTCAATATTTACTGTATTAATATAGTTTTGAAAAAATAAAATTAATTGTTCTTTATTTTTTAGTTGAAAATTATGTTCTTGACCGTTAATTATGTATTTTTTGTAATTTTCTCTAGTTGATAAAAAAATAGTTGACATTTCTGCTACTACATATTCTATATCGGGTCTAAAATTTGGATCCATATCTAACATTTTTTTAACTAATAATAAAAACTTTATTTTTATTCTATCTTCACTAAATAATTTTATATGTTGTCTTAATTTTTCATCTTTAATTAGCATTTCTAATTCACTAATTAAATACATACT
>CATOJU010000011.1 GCA_951800555.1 uncultured Rickettsiales bacterium
CATATTTTCTCCAAAAGTTTATTTAATCTAAAATCAAATTTATAAATTTAATTATTAAAAATCAAATATTTTTATTTTAAAAGGCAACTTTATAAAATTAAAAAATACTTGACAAAATAGTCTATTATAAATTATAATCCCATTTGGAAGTAGAACAGATAATCGCTTATTTTTCCTTTTTGAGATGAAAATAAGAGGAAAGTCCGGACTTCTTGAAGAAATAGTAGTGATTAACAATCACGGGGAGTGATCCCACGGAAAGTGTAACAGAAAATATACCGCCGAAAGGTAAGGGTGAAAAAGTGAGGTAAGAGCTTACTACAAATGCAGTAATGTATTTTGTTTATAAACCCTACTAGAAGTAATACCAAGAAAGATGTATTGTATTTATTTACAATGTGCATTCTTCACACAAAAACATCATGGTAGGTAGCTTGAAATTATAAGTAATTATAATTCTAGATTAATGATTATCAAATACAGAATTCGGCTTATATTCTACTTCCAATTAAGATTTATTTGTCTTTTGGAAGAATGTTTTGTTAAAAAATAAATAACTCCGATGTAAAAAATATAGGCAACATTTAGTTTTATCTAAATACAAAATTGTTTTTAGATATTTATAAGTAAATGATGACTATAAAACTATTTTTTACTCCGACCCAAAAGGTATATAGTAATAAAGCTGTAAATTATTTAACACCCTACTCTATTTAATAATACAATCTATCACTAAAAGATAATATATAACCCTAAATTTTAATGTTGTAATTTTATTATCAGTTAATTTTTTATATTTATTATTTTTTGAACTTTCTTGTAAAATTAAAATTAACACCTATATAATAAATATATTAATAATCTTAAAAATACAATAATATGCCAGAAAAACAAAATTTTGAATTCGGAGTTGAAACAAAAAAAATATTAAAATTAATGATACATTCTCTTTATACTAATAAAGATATAGTAGTTAGAGAATTAATATCTAATGCCTCAGATGCTTGTGATAAATTAAGATATCAAACAACATTAAATCCGGATATTTTAGGAACAGAAACAGAATTAAAAATACATATTGAATTAGATGAAGAAAAAAAAATTTTATCTATAAAAGATACCGGAATTGGTATGGACAGAGATGATTTAATAAATCAATTGGGCGTCATAGCAAAATCTGGGACAGAAGCATTTTTGGAGCAAATGTCTAAAAATAAAGAACAAAATGCTATTGATTTGATAGGACAATTTGGTGTTGGTTTTTATTCTTCTTTTATGATTGCAAAAAAAGTTGAAGTAATATCAAAAAAAGTTGATAGTGATGAAGTTTATATTTGGGAATCAGAAGGAGAAGGTGAATTCAAAGTAAAAAAATATGAAGGTGAATTTAATAGAGGAACAAAGGTAATTTTATATTTAAAAGATAATGAAGATGAATTTGTTGATAGATTCCATATAAAACATATAGTAAAATCTTATTCGGATCATATAGTTTTTCCAATAACTTTAAAGATGGGTACAACTGATGATAGTGTTGAAATTCTAAATACTGGAAAAGCTTTATGGACTAAACCGAAAAATGAAATTACAAAAGAGCAATATAATGAATTTTATAAATATATAGTTCATATGCCAGGTGAACCATGGATGATTTTACACAATAAAGTAGAAGGAAATATTGAATTTACTAATCTTTTATTTATACCTGATAGAAAAACCTATGATTTGTTTAATCCAGAAATGAGAACAAGAGTTAAATTATATATTAAAAAAGTTTTTATTACAGAAGAAGCAGTTGAATTATTGCCTAGATATTTAAGATTTATTCAAGGTATTGTAGACAGTCAAGATTTACCATTAAATATAAGTAGGGAAACTTTACAATATAACAGTACAGTTGAGAAAATTAAGAAAGCTTTAGTAAAAAAGATATTTTCAGAATTAGAAAAAAAAGATCAAAATGAACCTGATGAATATTTAAAATTTTGGAATAATTTTGGAGCTGTAATTAAAGAGGGTTTATGCGAACATAATGTAAATAATGATGATTTACTTGATATTTGTAAATTCTATACAAGTAAACATAAAGATAAACCTATAAGTTTAAAAACTTATATTGAAAATATGAAGCCAGAACAAAAAGATATATACTATATTGCTGGATCTTCTATGGAAAATGTTGATACAAGCCCACAAGTGGAAGGCTTTAAATCTAAAGATATAGAGGTTGTTTATTTATTTGATACTGTTGATGATTTTTGGGTTACTGTAACAAATAAATATAGAGATCATCAATTAAAATCAATTACTAGAACAGATATAGATTTGGAAAATCTAAATCCAGAAGAAGAAAAGAAAAGTGAAATAGAATTTGAAGATGAAAAAGCAGAAAGAGAAAAAAGGGAAAAAGAAGAAAAATTAAAAAATATAACTGAAAGTAATTATAATGATTTAATAAAATTAGTTAAAGAAACTTTGGAAAACTGCAATTTAAAAGATGTTAAATTATCTAAAAAATTAGTTTCAAGTCCTGTTTGCCTAGTAGCTGATGAAAGAGCTATGGATATAAAACTTGAAAGATTTTTGTTGGAACAAAAACAAATTGCCGCACCATTACCAAAAATACTTGAAATTAACCCTAATAATGAAATATTTAAATATATAAATGAAAATATTAATGACAATGAAAAACTTGAAGATTTTAAAGAAACAATTAAAACTTTATTTGATGAAGCTTGTGTTTTGGAAGGTGAACCAGTTGTAAATCCAGCAGATTTTGCCAGAAGATTGAATAAAATGATGAAAAAATAATGTAAATTTTATTTTGATTAATTTTAAATCAATTATAAAATTTTAATACTTTAAAGAAATATATAGGATTAATATTAATTTAGTTATAAAAAAATTAAATAAAAAATCCTATATATTCCATTTCCTATAAAATTTATTAAATTATTGATATTGTAATATTTTAATATTTATCATTGATATTATTATGATATTTTTTTTAACTTGGTTTTTTAGCTAATATTTTTTTATTTTTATCATTCTAGAATTTCTTAATTAAAATATTTTATTTGAAAGTTCTTAATGTAAAATATATAAAAGTAAAGTTAAAAACTAAGTATAATTAAATATTAACAATTATTTTAATTTAAAATTATAAGAATTTAAAAGGTAAAAAAACTATTTACCTTTTCCACCATTACCTCCACAAGGGCAATTACAGCCACCGGAGAAACCAAAAATTTTTTTAAACATATTTTCTCAATTTTTTATTAATAAAATTTATAAAAAGTAATAATTATTAATCAAATATTTAAAAAAATAATTAATAATTATTACATCTATAATTTATTTATTAATTTTAATTTGTAAAGAAAATTCTATTTTGACCTATTTATTTTTTATGTAAAATTTTGTATTTTCACACAAAAAAGTTAAAAAATCATCAATATAAAAAGTAATATTTTTTCAGTAATAAATTGCCCTTAAAAATATTTTATTTTCCAACACCAAAAAGTTTTTTTATCTTTCCAAGCAAGCCTTGTTTTGTTTTACTATTTTTAGTAGTTTTATTATATTTTTTATTACTATTATTACTATACTTTTTATTATTTGTTTTTGCATTATTATTTGTTGTATTTTTCTTTTTATAATTTTTTATGTTATTAGTAGTACTACTATTAGTTGTAGTAGCTACTTTTTCATAGTAACAATCATTATTAAATATAACATCATATTCATCACTATCACTATTATATAGCGAATCATCATCAAAAAGTTCATTCACCTTTCCTATACGGAAGTTAGGGCATAAATCTCTTTTTTCATCGGCAGTTAATTCCTCTCTTTTTATTATGTCAAAACTGTTATTTTGTTTATTATCATCAATAGTAAACATAACATATATGCCATAATTTTTTTCTATTTCAGATATATTTGTTTTTTTATAATTTAACATAAAATTAATCATACTTTTAGATGTCAATACATTGACAATTTTAATATTAGTTTCCTTTGTTACAGTATATTTTATTGCTCTTAATATATTATTTGACGCTATATATCTTGATTTTACAGTACCGTGACCTTCGCAATATGGACATTTTTCATTAACTTTTTCATTAAAACTTGTATTTATTCTTTGTCTTGACATTTCCAAAAGTCCAAACATAGATATTTTATCTATTTGAATTTTTGCTTTATCAATAGCAGTTTCATCCCTCATTATTTTTTCTATAGCCCTTCTATTTTTATTTTCGAACATATCTATAAAATCAATAACTATCAGACCACCTATATCTCTCAATCTCAATTGTCTTGCTATTTCTTTTGCAGCATCAATATTTGTTGTCAAAGCCATTTCTTCAACTGATTTCTCTTTTGTAGCTTTTCCTGAATTTACATCAATAGTTACCAAGGCTTCTGTTTGATCTATTACTATAGATCCACCCAATGGTAATTCAACCCTGTTACTGTAAAGTTGATTAACTTGATCTTCTATTTTATATTTATAAAATAAAGGAATTTTATCTATATATTCTTTTATATTAATTTTTTGTTCTGGGATTATTAAATTTGATAAATTTTTAATTTCTTTATAGGCATTATTCCCTTCGACTATAATTTCATCAACACTATCATTACATATATCTCTTATAGTTCTCTTTAAAATATCATCTTCTGTATGTATAAAAGCAGGGGCAGTTGATTCTAAAGCAGTTTGTTTAATTGCCTTCCATAATCTTAATAAATAAACATAATCTCTTAAAATTTCTTCTGGTTTTTTACCAATTCCTGCAGTTCTAATTATAACAGATTTGGTATTATCTGGATTTAACGTATTAAGTATATTTTTTAAAATTTTTCTATCTCTTAAATTTGTTACTTTTTTTGAAATTCCGCCCTTTCCTTCAACATTTGCCATTAAAACAGAATATTTCCCAGCAATGGAAATATAGGTTGTTAAAGCAACTCCTTTATTTCCTCTTTCTTCTTTTAAAACTTGAACTAAAAGATATTGACCCTCTTTTAAAACTTCTTCTATTTTATATTTTTTAAAATCATTATATTTTACATTTTCTTTTTCTTCTTCATTTTCATCGTGTTCGTAATGATTATTATCTATTTCTATTTCTTGATTATTTATATTTTCATTTAGAAAATTTTCATTTTCTAGTTCAATATAATTATCGATTAAATTTTTTTCTTCTTTTAAAATAGGTTCGTTATTTTCATCTAATGGAACTAAATTTTCTTCTGCAAAATCTGCATCAGTGGCTTCTGTAGCAGTTTCTTCATTTTCACTTTCCATTATTACTGGTTGTAAATCATATTGTTTATCTATTATATTAAAAAATTTAACTGCTGTTAAATCAGCTTTTTTTTCTTCTGGAATATTATAATAATCTGGATGAATATCCGACATTGGTAAAAATCCATGTCTATCGCCACCATAATTTATAAAAGCTGATTGTAAAGATGGTTCTAATCTTAAAATTTTTGCTAAATATATATTCCCCTTAAGTTGTTTTATTGATGAAGTTTCTCTATCAATGTTTTCTAGTGTATTTTTTTCATTTACTAATACTACCCTTGTTTCTTCTGGAAAAGCTGCGTCTATTAATAATTTATTTTTCATTTTGTACCTAAATATTGTTAAATATTAATTAAATTAAATTGTATTTTATTTTGATTAATTTAAATTATTATTTATAATATAAATTTATTTTTTAAAAAATCAATAAAGTAATAAATTTAAGGTATTATTTTACATATATATTTTATATTTTTATTATTTTTTATTTGCCTAAATTTATTTAGCTATTGACAGAAAAAAAATTTTAATATATAAACTTTTTACAATAAAGTTTATTCCAATAAATATTATGTTTATTAATAAAATTAATAATTTTATAAATAAAGAAATTTTAAAATATGGATATTTTAATTCCTACGATTTATTAAAAACAATAGCATTTTTTACAATGTTAATAGACCATTTAGGTTACTATTTTTTTTATAATTTAAATTTTTTAAGATTAATTGGACGAATAACAATAATAATTTATACAGTTTTATATGGAACTAGTTTAAAAAGAGGAAAAAAACACAGTAATAAAATTTTATATTTTGCAATATTAACATCAATTATTCAATTTATTTTATTAGGTATAAATGAAGCTTTTCCACTAAATACATTGTGGTGTTTTTATTTTTCTAATTTTTTAATAGATTATTTAGAAGATATTTATAACAATGTTTACATATTATTTATTTTATTAATTATTTTAATAGCACCATTAAGCTTTATTGGTAATTTTTTCTTTGAATATGGTTTTGGATTTTTTATGCTTGTATTTTGCGGGAGAATTTTTTCAAAAGAGATAAAAAATAAAAAAGATATAATAAGTACAGTATTAATTTTTCTAATGTTTTTAATATATCAAATTATTAATTTTTATTTTAATCTAAAATATTCTATAATTTTAGCAATTATATATATAATTTTATATAAAGTATTATATAATTTTAAAATAAAAACTATGGATAAAATAAAAAATACAAAAAACACTTGCATAAAAATAATTAATAATTTATGTATAATAATTTCAAGAAGATCGATGGAACTATATACAATTCATTTATCTTTATTTATTTTAATTTTAATTATAATAATATATAAATATGGTTATTTTAGATAATAGGAAAAATGTAAGAAGCTTTGGTAGAATAAATAGTAGAGGAGCTTTAAAAAATGAAAAAGAAATTATAGAAAATATATTACCAAAGTATTCTATAGATTTAGATTATAAAATTAATTGTAATCAAGTTAATCATATAGAAATAGGTTGTGGCTATGGAGAAAGTATTTTTGAAAGAGCAAAAAATAATAAAAATATAAATTATATAGCTTGTGAAACTTATATAAAAGGTATATTAAATTTAGTAAATTTAATGGAAAAGGGAAAATTAGAAAATATAAAAATTTTTAATGGAGATGCAAGACTATTATTGGAAAATTTGGTAGATAAAAGTATAGATATATTATTTATTTTATTTCCAGATCCTTGGCCTAAAAAAAAGCATAATAAAAGACGAATAATAAACGAAGAATTTTTAAATTTAATTACAAAAAAATTGAAAAATCAAGGTCATTTATTTTTTGCTACCGATATTAAAAGTTATTTAGATTGGACGATTGAAAAAGTTGAAAATAATGGAAATTTTAAAAAATTATTTGATTTAGATAATTATCAAAAAGCTCCTGATTGGTGGGTACAAACTAAATACCAAACTAAAGCTATAAAAGAAGGTAGAAGTTGTAACTTTTTAGAATGGGAATTAATAAATATAAATTAATTAAGTAATGGATATTAAAGTTTTTGAAGAAAATGGAATTTTATATTTGAAAGATATAACTAATAATTCAAAACCAATTTGTATTGATTTTTCAACATATATCATAGATAATAAACCATTATTAAAAGCTTGTGGAATTAATAATAAAAATAAAATAAAAATTCTAGATTGTACAGCAGGCTTTGCAAAAGATGCATTTGCTTTAGCAAATAGTAATTCAAAAATTATTTCTATAGAAAAAAATAAAATTATATTTGATTTAATCGAAAATGCAGTAGAAAGAGGAAATAAAAATATTTATATTAAGAATATTTTAGATAAAATTACATTTTTAAATATGGATAGTATTAATTTTTTAGAAAATAGTAAAGAAATTTTTGACTGTATTTATTTAGATCCAATGTTTGAAGAAAGTAAAAAATCTCGCTTAGTTAAGAAAAATATGCAAATTTTTCACAAATTAACAAATAATAGTGATAATGAAAGACTATTTAATTTAGCATTAGAAAAAGCAAATGAAAGAATTGTTATAAAAAGAGCATTGTATAATGATTTTTTGATGAATAAAAAACCAAATTTTCAAATAAAACAAAAAACTATAAGATTTGATATATATTTAAAATAAATTAAATTATTTTATAATTTTTATTAATTCAATTGTAAAATTACTATTTTTTAAAGCTAATAAAAAATTAAAATATAAATATTAAAAGTTATATAATTGACTTTAAAAAAATATAATTTATAATTCCTTTAAATTTAAGAATTTAGGAAATAATCTATGGCAAAAAAAATCTTAATTATTGATGCTAATCCATCTAAATTTAGTTTTACAGCTTGTTTAAGTGAAGAATACGAAATAAATGCAATAAAAAACGGCTTTGATGTTAAAACTATTATTTTAAGAGATATAAAATTTGATCCAATATTGCATTTTGGCTATAATAGAAAACAAGAATTAGAAGAAGATTTAAAAAAAGCACAAGAATATTTAAAATGGTGTGAGCACTTAGTTATAGTTTCGCCGGTATGGTGGTATAGCTGTCCAGCGCTTTTAAAAGGTTTTTTAGATAGAATTTTATTGCCAGAATTTGCTTTTAATGTAGAAGTGAATCCTAAAAGAAAATTAATAAAATTATTAAACAATAAAACTGCTACATTAATTTATACCTATGGGGGTCCAAAACACAATATGGGTAAATTCTTTTCAGATCCTTTTGCTTTGCAATTAAAACACGGAATATTATTTTTCTGTGGTTTTAAACAAATAAAAACTTATCCATTATATGAAACAGTGGGATTTAGAAATATTAAAAGAAGAAATCAATTTATAGATAAAGTTATAGAACTTGGAAAAAATGGACTATAAAATTAATCTTTAGAATAGATAAAATTGATTTTAATAAACTTGATTATTTAATGATAAAATTACTATTATAAAATTTTATTTTTTAATTTCTAATAATTAATATTTAAATCAATTATTAAGCATAAATACATTATTAAAGCTATTTTATCATTAAATTTTTTTTTAAATAAAATTAAAATTAATAATTTTTATAAAAATTTTATTATAAATCTTCTTTTCTCAATTTCATAGTAGGGAAAGGAATAACATCCCTTATTATATCTTGACCAGTCAAAAACATAACTAACCTATCAATTCCAATTCCAACGCCACCCATAGGAGGCATACCAAATTCAACACAATGTAAAAAATTTTTATCCATAGGTTGAGCTTCATCATCAAATTCTCTATGTGTTTCTTGTTCATATAATCTAAAACCTTGATCAACTGGATCATTTAATTCCGAATATGAATTAGCTAATTCTTTTTGAGCTA
The DNA here is from genome assembly GCA_951800555.1 of uncultured Rickettsiales bacterium. Taxonomy (GTDB): domain Bacteria; phylum Pseudomonadota; class Alphaproteobacteria; order Rickettsiales; family UBA1997; genus CATOJU01. Next base: position 9,209 of record CATOJU010000011.1, read on the forward strand.
TAAATAATTCAAATCTTTCTACTAATCCTTTTTTGCTTCTATGAATTTTTGTTAAGGGTGAAATTTCAACTGGATGATCTATAACAAAAGTTGGTTGTATTAAGTGTTCTTCGCAAGTTTCTTCAAATAATTCAACTAACAATTCACCTTTCTCCTTTTTTTCTTCAATATCGGTTTTGTATTTTTTCAATTCTTTAATAACTTCTTCCTTTGTAATATTTTCCGGATCAATTTTTGCATATTCTTTAAGACCATCATAAATTGATAGTCGTTTCCAAGGAGTTTGAAAATCAATATCAAATCCTCTAATTTTCATTTTTGTGCTACCATTATTGATTTTTTTAACTATTGTAGTTATCATATCTTCAACTTGGTTCATTTGATAATTGTAATCAGTATAGGCTTCATACCATTCAATCATAGTAAATTCAGGATTATGAGTTGCATCGCAACCTTCATTTCTAAAATTTTTACAAATATCAAAAACTTTTTCAAAACCACCGGCAATTAATCTTTTTAAATACAATTCCGGACTAATTCTTAAATATAATTGCATATCTAAATCATTATGATGAGTTGTAAACGGTCTGGCATTAGCACCACCATATATAGGTTGTAAAACTGGTGTTTCAAGTTCTATAAATCCTTTTTCATTTAAATAACTTCTAACTTCATTTATTATAAAACTTCGTTTTTTAAATACTTCACGAACTTCTGGATTCATAGTCATATCAACAAATCTTTGTCTATATCTTAATTCCATATCAGATAGACCATGAAATTTTTCTGGCATAGGAGCAATTGATTTTGATAATAAAGTAATTTCTTTACAATGTATACTAACTTCCCCTGTTTTAGTTTTAAAAACAAAACCTGTAACTCCAATAAAATCGCCAATATCTAAACAAGATAAAAGTTGATTCTCTAATTCTGTTAATTCTGGTTTTTGCAAATAAATTTGAATTCTGCCACTTTCGTCATAAATATCATAAAAGCCAGCTTTCCCCATTTTTCTTCGTAACATCAAACGACCAGCTACACTATAAATTTCATTTTCTCTGTGTTCTTCAGCTTCTAAGTTATTGTATTTTTCAAACAATTCTTTTGCATGAATCGTTTGTTTAAAGTTGTAAGGATATGGGTTTATACCTAAATCCTTTATTGCCTGTAATTTTTGTAATTTTTGTTTATCTACAGTTTTTGAAATTTTTAAATATTCTTTGTAATTTTGTTTGTCTACCATAAATAAAATTATTTGTTAAATATTAATTTAAGTTTATTATTAAAATATTTAAAAAACAAGAGAAATTGATTTATATTTTTCTTAAAGTTTTACGCATTAGATCCAATTGTTATATTATTTTCTTCAACTTTTATATCTAAATCATTTTTAATATTATTTTTCTAAAATTTCTCTTTTTCCACTATTATTTGCCGGTGTAATTATCCCTTCATCTTCCATTCTTTCTACCAACTTTGCAGATTTATTATATCCTATGCTCAATTTTCTTTGTAAATAACTAATACTAACCTTTCTATCCCTTTTTATTATTTCTACAGCTTGTTTATACAAATCTTCATCACCAACATAACTTCCATTAATACTAATATCAAAATTTCCAGAACTATTATTTTCATCTTCATTATTTTCTGTCATAGTTTTTACATATTCTGGTTTTATTTTTTGTTTTAATATATAATTTACAACGCTTTCCACTTCATTATCCGAAACAAATGGACCATGTGCTCTATCAATTTTTCCACCATTAAACATATACAACATATCACCCATACCTAATAGTTGCTCAGCCCCCTGCTCTCCAATTATAACTTTACTATCAATTTTCGAACTAACTAAAAAACTAACCCTACTTGGGAAATTTGCTTTTATAACGCCAGTAACTACGTCAACTGAAGGTCTTTGAGTAGCCATAATTATATGAATTCCAGCGGCTCTAGCCATTTGAGCAATTCTTTGTATTAATCCCTCTATGTCTTTACCAGCAGTTATCATTAAATCCGCCATTTCATCAACAATTACAACTATAAATGGCAATTTTTTAGTTTCTAATTCTTTATTTTCATAAATAGGTTCACCATACTCGTCATATCCAATTAAAACTTTACTAATTAATTTATTACCTTCACTTAATGCTTCTTTAACTTTTTCATTATAATTATAAACATTTCTAACACCTAAACTTGACATAATTCTATATCTATTTTCCATTTCACTCACAACCCATTTTAAAGCTAAAATTGCTTTTTGAGGACTAGTAACTACCGGTGTTAATAAATGAGGAATCCCTTCATATACTGACAATTCGAGCATTTTTGGATCAATCATTATTAATTTACATTCATCCGGAGTAAATTTATATAAAAGTGATAAAATCATAGTATTTATAGAAACGGACTTTCCAGAACCAGTTGTTCCAGCAATAAGTAAATGAGGAGCTTTAGTTAAATCCATAATTACAGAATCTCCTGCTATATTACAGCCCAAAACAATAGGCAACATATAACGACTATTTATATACTCATCACTTCTAAAAATATCCTTTAAAAATATTGTATTTCTTACTTTATTTGGTAATTCTATTCCCATAACATTTCTTTCTGCAATTACAGAAATTCTTGCAGATTTTACTCTTAAATTTCTCGCTATATCATCGGCAAGGCCTATAATTCTGGCTGATTTAGTACCAGCTGATGGCTCAAATTCATGTAAGGTAATTACAGGTCCAGCCTTTACACTAATTATTTTTCCATTAATTTTAAAATCTTTCAAAACTTTAAGTAGATCATTCGCTTGTTCTATTAAATCTTCTTTTTTTACAGTTACTATTTTATCATCAGAAGATATTAATAAATCTAGAGTTGGTAATTTATATTTACTGGATGAACTATTTTTTTCAACTTTATTTACTCCTTTTATAAAAGATGAAAAAATTCCATAATGTTTATTATTTATTTTTCTATCGTTATTTACATTGGTCGATATATTATTACTAAGGCTTTCTTGAAAAAAATCAATTTCTTCTTCATCTTGTTCATTATTTTTAATATTCTCAATATATTTTTCCAAATGTTTTATTTTATTATTTTGATTTTTTATAATATTAATATATTTCTTTTTTTTATTTTTTCTTCTTTCTATAATTGCTTTAATTTTGTGGAAAATAGCTTTTGGTGCAAAAACTTTTAATAAATTTAATAAAGCTATTAAAGCTAATTTTAAAAATAAAAATGTTTTTTCTTTAATTTTATGCAAATAAATATATACTCTTTTATAATTAAAATCTATAACAATTATAATTGACAATATAGAACAAATTAAATAAAAAAATATTAAAAATTTATAAGATAAATATATAGTAAGATTATTTATATAATAACCTATAGTACCACCCCAAGTTTCATAATCCCAGAAATTTGTACCATTGAACAATTTAGATACTAAAGCACAACTAGACATAACAAATATTATAAACATAATTATTTTTAAATAAAAATTATATATACTTTTTTTTAATTTAAAAATATTATAACCTATTTTGCCTATTATGAATACAATACAAAATGATATAATACCAAACATTTGTATAAATAAATCAGAAAAATATGCGCCACAAACTCCCATTTGATTAAAAATTATATCGGTTTTAGTGGCTGTATTAAATGATGGATCAAGATTATTGTAGGTTAATATTGAAATTAATAAAAATACTGAAAATGTCATTATTAATAATCCTATAAACATCTTAAAAAATATTTTTAGTTTGTTTTTCATTAAATTTATTGCTGTATTTTGTATAATTTTTCACTTAAAAGTAGTATAATATATTAATAAAAATTTTTCAATAAAAAAATTGGAGTTATTTTGATTTAAAATAATTTAGTAGATTATAACTGCGAATATATTAATTCCAATTTTATTTTTTTTATAAAATCTCAAAAAAATTTTCCATCTTTATCTTAATTTATTGATAGCATCTCCATAATTATCAGATCCAAAAATATATGAACCAGCTACAAGTACATTTGCTCCAGCCTCCTTAACAAGTTTAGAAGTTTCTTTATTTATACCACCATCAACTTCTAAATCTATATTTTTATTTCTAATAAGTTTTTTAATATTTTTTATTTTTTCTAATTGTGATGATATAAATTTTTGACCTCCAAATCCCGGATTAACTGTCATAACTAAAATTAAGTCTAAATAATCAATTATATATTTTAAAACATCTTCACTTGTAGTCGGTACAAGTGCAACTCCTACCCTAATTTTAAAATCTTTAATTTTTTTTATAGTTCTCTCTAAATGGATACAAGATTCATAATGAACTGTTATTATATCAGCTCCAGCATCTATCATAGGTTCTATATAATTATCTGGATTTTCAACCATTAAATGAATATCAAAAACTTTATTAGTCCATTTTCTAATATCTTTTACTAACTTTGCTCCAAATGTTAAATTTGGAACAAAATGTCCATCCATAATATCTATATGTATATAATCAGCATTATCTAATTTTTCTATTTCTTTATTTAAAATAGAAAAATCTGCTGATAAAATTGATGGAGCAATTTTTATTTTTCTTTCCACTTTTAAACCTTTTTATATATAAAAATTATATGATAGTTAATAATATTTATATAATTTAAAATATCAATAAATACTTTTATTAAGATTAATTTATAAATATAAATTAATCTTAATGTAAAAAATTAATAATTTTATATATTAACTTGGTTTTCTTGTCCTTGACTACTTATTTCTTCTATAATTTTTTCTAATGCATTATTTAGGTTTTTAGAATTATCTTCCATATTATTTTGCTTATATTCTAACAATTTATTTTTAAATTCTTGATTAATTCTAGCCAAATTTTTAATTTCTTCTTTATCATTACCAATTTCGTCTATTTTTACTTTTTTAAGTAAATTTATTATATTATCATAATGTCTTTGTTTTGCTTGCTCTAAAAAATTATTACCAGTCCTTTTACATTCTTCAATTAAAATTGAAGCTAATGTTTTTTCCTCTTTATGATAATCTCTTATAATTGTTTGTGGATATATTTCTGGGTGAGAAAGTAAAACATCAAGATTATCTAACTTTCCAGTAAAAATAGCATCATAAATTGATTTTTTAACACTTTCAAAATCCATTCGAGGATGGTTAATTAATGACCTTACTATTTCGGGCGTTGCAAAACACGTAGCATCTTGAATTAGTGAATCGTCGGATATCATAATATTTACATCTGTTTCTGGTTGTTTAAGTAAAAAATTGACTATTTCTGTTTTTTTCCAAAAAACAGCTAAATATAGTGGATTTTTATTATGTGTTCCTATTTTATTTAAATTTATACTTCTATGACTATATAACTCCTCAAATATTTTTGTGTCTCCTTTTTCAATTGCAACTTCCAATAGTGTTTTTTGCTTACCAATATGATCATTTGTTACAATATTTACATCTATATTTGGATGTTCAAGTAAAGTTTTGATAATTCCAATATTTCCCTTTTTAATTGCAACTTCTAATGGTGTTTTTTGCCCACCAATATTATCATATGTTATAATATTTACATCTATATTTGGATGTTCAAGTAAAGTTTTGATAATTCCAATATTTCCTTTTTCAACTGCAATTTCT
>CATOJU010000012.1 GCA_951800555.1 uncultured Rickettsiales bacterium
AAGAAAGATTTGATTTTTTTAATATAAAATTTAGTGAAATAAAAGATGTAATAAAAGAGAATAGTCTAGATGGTATAGTTCTTGATTTAGGAGTATCTTCTATGCAGTTGGATAATGCGGAAAGAGGTTTTTCTTTTAATAAAGAGGCGCCATTAAAGATGACTATGGGTAAAAATGAATTTGATGCCTATACCGTAATAAATAAATTTAAAGAGGAAGACTTAGCTAATATAATATATAAATATGGTGAAGAAAACAAAAGTAGGGTAATAGCTAAAAAAATAGTTGCAAAAAGAAGAAATAGATATTTAAAAACTACTACAGAATTGGCAGAAGTTGTAAGAAGTTGTTTTAATACAAAAAGTAAAATAGATAATGCTACAAGAACTTTTCAAGCTATTAGGATTTATGTAAACAATGAATTAAAAGAGTTGGAAACTATTTTATTTGATTCTATGAAATTATTAAAAAATGGTGGAAGACTTGTAGTTGTGAGTTTTCATTCATTAGAAGATAGAATTGTAAAAAATTTTTTTAATGAATATGGAGATTTAAAACTTGGAAAAATCAATAAATATAAAGATGAAAGAGAAAAACCTATTTTTAATGTAATAACAAAAAAGCCTATTTTAGTTTCTAAAGTTGAAATTAATAGTAATAAAAGATCAAGATCAGCAAAATTGAGGGGGGCTGTGAAATGCTAAAAGTTGATATTAAGGATTTTTTGATATTATTTAAAAATTTTTTATTTATTAGTTCGTTTATGTCCTTTTTTTGTTTAATAGGTATTAAATATAGAATTTTTCAATTAAAAAAAAATGTGAGAGATATTCAAGAAAATATTGTTATGTTGGAAAAACAAAAAAAAATATTAGATTTGGAAATTGTTTATTTATCTAACCCGAATAGATTAAAAAGAATATATGCAGAAGTTCAAAAAATGAAAATAAAAGATTTTAATGATAGAGAATTGGTAACGGTAAAACAAATAAAAGATTTAAAGAATTTAATACCATATTATTATGAAAAGGCTGATAAAGGTGGTTTTATAGCTTTAAAATAAAAATGTAATGAATAGTAAAATAGAAATAAAAAAAATTATTTTTATATTTTTTATAATTGCTTTAGTTTTTTTAATTATAGTAACAAGATTATTCTATTTGACAGTAAATAATTATAAAAATTTTAGTAAACAAGATATTTTTTCGCTTAATGAAAGTAAAAAAAGAGTAAATATAGTTGATAGGAATAATATAATAATTGCTACAGATATAAAAACAAAAACTTTATATTTAAATAAAAAATTATTAGATAATGAAAAATTTGTGGCTAAAAATTTAGCAGAAATATTAAAATTAGATTATAAATCTTTATATTATAAAATAACGAATACAAATATAAAATCAAATTATATACTTGTGAAGAAGCATATAATGCCAGATGAAGAAAATAAAATAAAAAAATTACCAATAGCTTCTATAGTTTTTGAAGATGATTTATTAAGATTTTATCCGCATAATAATTTATTTTCACATGTAGTTGGTTATACAAATGTTGATGAAAATGGTGTAATGGGAATTGAAGAATATTATGATAATTATTTAAAAGATATAAATAATAAACCGTTAAAACTTACTTTAGATGCAAAAATACAAGAGGCTGTTAGGGATACATTATTATCTGCCTATGAAAAATATAAAGTAAATTTTATAGTGGGAATAGTTATGGAAATAAAAACAGGAAATGTTCTTGCTATGGTTACACTTCCAGATTTTAATCCAAATAATTTAAACAGTATTAAAAATACTTTTAATCACGCAACATATGGTAATTATGAATTAGGTTCTGTATTTAAAATTTTTACTTTTGCTAATGCATTAGAAGAAAAATTAATAAATTTAAATTCTACTTTTAATATAAATAAAGATTTTGTTTATAAAGATTTTATCATAAAAGATTCTACTGGGCTTAAAAATAGACGAAAGGTAACAACTAAGGAAGCTTTTGCCTATTCTTCCAATGTTGCAACTATACAAATAGCCCAAAGAATAGGAATTGATAGACAATTAAAATTTTTCGAAAATTTAGGACTTTTAGAAAAAATTAATACAGATATCAAGCAAACAGTTTTGCCATTACAGCCTAGGAGATGGAAAGAAATAAATCTTATGACTATATCTTATGGCTATGGGCTTGCCGTATCTCCTTTACATGTTATAAGTGCTGCAAATGCAATAGTAAACAATGGTGAATTAATTACACCAAGATTTTCTTATAATTTTGAATTCCAAAAAAAAAGCCAAATCATATCAAAAGAAACATCAGATTTAATGAAAAAATTGTTTAAAATAACGGTTGAAAAAGGAACGGCGAAACTTGCTAATATTAATGGTTTTAATATTGGGGGAAAAACAGGAACAGCCAGAAAAATATCAAAAAATGAATATAAACAAGGAGAATATGTTTCATCTTTTTTAGGGGTATTTCCCATTGAAAACCCGGAATATAGTGTTTTTGTTGTTGCAGATAAACCACAAAGCGAAAATAAAAATTTATATGTTACAGGTGCTAATATTGCGGAAATAGTTAAAGATATAATTTTAAAAACTATTTTGTTTACAAATTTTAAGCCTATTGTTGATTGAACTTTGATTGTAAAATAATAAATTTTATAATAATAAAATTATTTTTATTATATTTATTAATTAATTATTCCATTAGATATTTTGCTCCATTATTAATATCAATTTTTGCATCTTCTACTTTATTATAATATGAAAATTTTACCCCGTTTCTTACATCATTATATAAAAATATATGAGAAATTGGTAATTTTCCAGAATATATTCCCCAAGTTGGGTCTATTGGTATCCATTGACTATTATAATTAACCATAACCCAGGCATGATTTTCAAATTTTTTTTCATCAAAACTATAACTAATTCCACTAATAGTTTTTGCGGCAATTCCAACACTTCTTAATAAATCTTGATATAAAATAGCATAATGTTCGCAAACTCCTATTCTTTTATTTAAAATTTCCATTGATGTCATATTTTTACCAACGTATTTAATATTATAGGTCATATTGTTATGAACCCATTTTGCTATTTTAATATGAGAAGGTAAATTTGTTTTATCTTGCATTAATATTTTGTTTACTAAACTACTAAATGTATTTATATATTCTTGATTAATATCAGTTGTTTCTTTATTGGTAAAGTTATTCATCCAGTAAAAATTATTGTAATTATTTTGAATAATTGCTTTTATTGTAATGATTACTTTTTTTGAGTAAAAATTTTTAAAATCTACATTTATATATTTATCTTTATCAAGAATTAAATCGGCTTCTGTAAAGTTTATATTATTTTTTTGCTGATTTGTTAGTATATTATATTTAATTACTTTATTATTCCCACCGGCAAAATTAAGCGGGATTTCTGCTTTTATGTTTTTTAAATCTCTATTGCCAGAAAATGCAAATTGACTGAATACTTCCCATTTTGCCTCTTTTTGTGTCATTTCAAAAACATCATAAAATCCGTTTTTTTCAACAATACCAGACCAATTGTAGGTATAATTATAATTATTTTTTTTGAATTTTTCATTTAAAGAATAAATATCTAAATCTTTTAATATTTTTACTAATAAAGTAGCATTAGCACCGGCTGCAAAATTTGGTATACTGACAATTTCTCTTCTAATATATGGTATATTTTTAATTTCATCATTAATTTCATTGTATTTTATTTTCAGTTTTATAGATTGTTGATTAAATAATTTATCAAAATTTATTTTTAATTGATTATCTCCAAAAGTATAATTAATTTTTTTACCATCTAAACTTGAAACTTCAATTATATTAATTTTTTGCTTTTTGTCAAAACTAAATCCCCAAGAATAATGATAATAATTTTTTTCTAAATTTTTAGCTTCTAAATCAAAAGTAATATATATTTCTTGACCATAATTTGTAAAAGTATTTTCTTGTGACCAATTTTTAATTTTCAAATCAGCAAAAGCAGAACCCAAAAATATAAAATATATAAATATAAAAGCAATTTTATTAATTTTCATTTTTATCTCCTAAATTTTTTATAACCTATATTTTATTTTCCAAAAGTTTTCCAATTTTTTCATTTATTAAATTTTTATTTTTTTTGTCAAATATAATTAAATCATCAACATATTCCCCCAATAATTTTGCAGCTATCCTATATTTATTTATTGTAGTATCTCCTAAAATTTTTATATTGTTGTTTATTTTTCTTAAGTCTTTAAAGACTATTCTTTTGTTAAAATTTTGCTTTAAGTCAAATATTATTAAATCACAATTGTTTATTATTTTTTTAAGTTGTGTAATATTACTAAATTCTTCTATTTCATATTTTTCCATATCTATTAATTGTATCGCTTCTTTTAATAAAGTTGATATGGCTATTTTAGCTTTCATTTTTAAATATATTTAAATTTTATTAATGATTTTGGTAAAAAAAATTAAAAAAGCAATAAAATTTATAGATAGATATTGTTTAATTTTTTGGGCACTGCCCATCTTTTATCTTTATACATTATCATAAATAATGGTAAATTAAAGAATAAATACAAATAAGTTATATTAAAAAGTATAAAAAGTGGGCAGTGCCATTTTTTGTTTTTTCCATATTGACATTTAAAAAAAATATGTTATAATATAACTGTTACAGACAAAAAGTAAATTTTGTCAATAAATTAACAATAAAGAGGATTAAAATGTCAAAAACAGAAATTAAAGACAGTAATTATCTTTACAATAAGGACTGTCGGTTATAAAAGAAACAATAATAGACCGATAAAGACTATTGACAGTTTCACAAAAATTTTCAACTACAAAAAAATATTTGAAATAAAATATATAAATTATTCAAAAAAAATCAAAGATTTTATTAATATAGATTATTATAACAATTCAAAAAGTTTATTATTTATATGTTGTCATAGAATATTATATAATATTAATAAAGCATTTTTTTATTTAAAAAAATCTTTTATTGAAAAATCACAAATAATTACAATTTTAATTTAGTCCAATTTTTAATATATGATTTGACTTTTCAAAAATCAAATTAATAATATTTATTATAAAAATATTATTAGGAGATTTAAAAAATGTTAAAGGTTTCATTGAAAATACTAGGACTATTGTAACAATAATAAAAACAATAGGATATAAAATGACAGAAAATAATAAACAAATTATTATATTTGATACTACATTGAGAGATGGAGAACAATGCCCAGGTGCATCAATGACATTGGAGCAAAAATTGATAGTAGCAGAAGCTCTTGATAATCTTAAAGTTGATGTAATAGAAGCTGGTTTTGCTATAGCATCACAAGGCGATTTCGAATCAATTCAAAAAATTTCAGAAATAGTTAAAAGTTCAACTATTTGCTCTTTGTCTAGAGCAAAAGAAAACGATATTCAAACTGCTTTTGATGCTATAAAAAAAGCAAGGAAAAGAAGAATACATACATTTATTTCTACTTCTGATATTCATATTCAATATAAATTGAAAAGCACAAGGGAAAATGTGTTGGAAATGATAAAAAATAGTGTTAGTTTTGCTAGAAATTTGACAGATGATATTGAATGGTCAGCAGAAGATGCAACAAGGACAGATTTTGATTTTTTGTGTAAATGTGTTGAAATTGCAATAGCAAGTGGTGCTACAACTATTAATTTGCCAGATACAGTTGGATTTTCTTATCCTACCGAAATTAAGGCAATGTTTACAAATATTATAAATAGAGTTCCAAATATAGATAAAGCAATATTGTCTACTCATTGCCATAATGATTTGGGTATGGGAACAGCGAATTCTCTTGCTGCTATTGAAGGTGGTGCTAGACAAATTGAATGTACCATTAATGCTTTGGGAGAAAGGGCAGGAAATACAGCATTGGAAGAAGTTGTTATGGCTATTAAAACTAGAAATGATATCTTGGGTTTTAATACAAATATAAAAACGGAAAATATTGCTATAACATCGAAAATTGTTTCTAAAGCTTCTGGTTTTATAGTTCAAAAAAATAAAGCAATAGTTGGTAAAAATGCTTTCGCTCACGAATCTGGAATTCATCAGGATGGTATGCTGAAAAATAGACAAACTTATGAAATTATGACTCCTGAAACAGTTGGGATTAAACAAACAGATATAGTATTGGGTAAGCATTCCGGTCGTGCAGCATTGAAGAATAAATTGTCAGAACTTGGTTTTAACAATATTTCTGAAGAAACTTTGAATGAAATTTTTGAAAAATTTAAACATTTGGGAGATATTAAAAAGGAAATTTTGGATGATGATCTATTTGCTCTTATGAGTGATAAAATGGAAAATAAAAAGTCTATTATGGAGTTGCAAGATTATTTCTTTACTGGTTCTATGGGTGGTGAAAAAATAGTTTCTGTTAATGTGAATAATGGAGTAAAATCGAATATAACTAATACTAAATCATCTGGCCTTGTTAATGCTTTTTTTGAAGCATTGGAAAAAAGTTTTAATGTAGAAAATGTTATTCTTGAAGAATATGAAGTTAAAGGAATAACGAAAGGAACAGATTCACAAGCAGAAGCAAATATTATTATTAATTATAATGGTTGTAGTTATAGGGGATCGGCTAGTGATTTTGATGTTATTTGCGCTTCTGTAAAAGCGTACGTTTATGCATTGAATAAAATTATAGTAAAAAAATAGGGGGAAAATTTATGTCTAAAAAAACTTTGTATGATAAAATATTTGAAAGTCATATAGTAAAAGATAATGGAGATAATAATTTTTTGATTTATATTGATAGGCATATAATTCATGAAGTTACATCACCACAGGCTTTTGAATATATAAAAGAAAATAATATTTCAATTCGCCATAAAGAAAAAATATTGGCTGTTGAAGATCACGATATACCAACAATAGGTCTTGATAAAAAAATAGGGGATGAAAATTGTAAAAATCAATTGGAGACATTGCATAAAAATGTTGAAGAATTTGGTATAGATTTCCATCCAATGGGAAAAAGAAATAATGGTATTTGCCATGTAGTAGCCCCAGAACAGGGTTTTGTTCTACCTGGAACAACATTAGTTTGCGGAGATTCTCATACCGCTAGTCACGGTGCTTTGGGAGCTATGGCTTTCGGTATTGGAACTTCTGAAGTTGCTAATGTATTAGCTACGAATACAATTTCACAGAAAAAAATGAAAAATATGAGAATTACTATAAATGGTGTACTTAATAAAAATGTTTTTGCTAAAGATGTGATTTTGTATATAATAGGAAAAATTGGTACTGCTGGTGGTACAGGATATGCTATTGAATATAGTGGAGATGTATTTAAAAATATGTCTATAGAAGGGAGACTTACAATTTGTAATATGACTATAGAAGCTGGAGCTAGAATAGGCCTTGTTGCGCCTGATGAGATTACTTTTGAATATTTAAAAGGAAGGGAGAAGGTACCTAAAAATGAAGAATGGGATAAAGCTGTTGAATATTGGAAAACTTTAAAATCAGATGAAGATGCAGTTTTTGATAAAGAATATATTTTTGATGCGAAAGATATATTTCCACAGGTTACTTGGGGAACTTCGCCAGAAGATGTTATTGCTATAAATGAAAAGATTCCTATTATAAAAAATGAAACGAAACAAAGGGCATTAGAATATACGAAACTTAAAGAAAATACTAATATATCTGGAACAAAAATTGATATTGTATTTATAGGTTCTTGTACTAATGCTAGAAAAGAAGATTTGGATATAGTAGCTAATGTTTTGAAAAATAATCCAAATTTTAAAATTGCCGATAATATTGAGCAAGCTTTGATAGTTCCTGGTTCTATGAATGTGAGAAAATATGCAATTGAAAATGGTTATGATAAAATTTTTAAAAATGCTGGTTTTGATTTTAGAATGCCTGGTTGTTCTATGTGTTTGGCTATGAATATGGATAAAGCAGCAGCTGGTAAAAGAGTTGCTTCTACATCTAATAGAAATTTTGAAGGTAGACAGGGACGAGGTAGTATAACACATTTGATGAGTCCTAAAATGGCTGTAATAACTGCATTGTTGGGTTATATTCCAACTATGGAAGAATATAATAATTTTTAAGGAGATAATTATGAAAAAATTTGAAAGTTTTATAGGGCAACCTGTAATTATGGAGGAGGATAATATTGATACAGATAAAATAATTCCTAAACAATTTCTAACTACAACTACGAAAAAAGGATTGGGTAAATTTGTATTTTATGAAAAAAGATACGATATAAATGGGAATATTATAAAAGATTGTTTTTTGAATGATTTTATAAATAATAATAATGATTTGATATTGATTTCTAACAAAAATTTTGGCTGTGGTTCTTCTAGAGAGCACGCTCCTTGGGCCATAATGGATTTTGGTTTTAAAGTTGTTATTGCTGAAAGTTTTGCTGATATATTTTATTCAAATAGTTTTAAAAATGGGCTTCTCTTGATTAAATTATCACAAAATCAAATAGGAAATATTATAAAAAAGGTAAAAAATGAAAATTGTAAAATTTTTATTAATTTGGAAGATCAAAAAATAATTATACAAAATTTTGAAAATATTAAAATAGAAGAAATCAGTTTTGAAATTGATGAATTTAAAAAATATTGTCTATTAAAAGGATTAGATGAAATAGGGATTATTTTGGATGAAGAAAAAAAGACTAATATAATTTCAAATTTCGAAATTAAACAAAAACAAGAACAATCTTGGCTTTAATAATAAAAAGGAGTAAAAATGAAAACGAAAAAAATATTGCTATTATCGGGGGATGGAATAGGTCCAGAAATTATGGCAGAGGCAGAAAAAGTTTTGAAATTTTTTGATGGAAAAACTGTAAATTTTGAAATAGAATCAGATTTTATAGGGGGAATTGCATTTGATAATTATGGAGAACCATTGGCAGATAAAACAGTGAATAATGCGAAAGAAGCAGATGCTGTACTTATGGGTTCTGTGGGTGGTCCTAAATGGGATGATAGAAGTAAAGTACCGTTTGATAAAAGACCAGAAGCAGGGCTTCTTAAAATTAGGAAAGATTTGGGACTATTTGCTAATTTGAGACCGGCTATAGTTTTTGAAGAATTAGCAGAGGCATCATCTCTTAAAAAAGAGATAATTGCAGGACTTGATTTATTAATTTTGAGGGAATTGATAGGTGGAATTTATTTTGGGGAACCAAGAGGTATTGAAAAATTGCAGAATGGTGAGGAAAAAGGTTATAATACTCTTGTATATTCTACCTATGAAATTGAAAGAATTGCGAAACTTGGTTTTGAATTGGCAAGAAAAAGAAATTTTAAAGTTTGTTCTGTTGATAAATCAAATGTTTTGGAATCAATGGTATTGTGGAAAAAAGTAGTAAATAAAATACATAAAGACTATAATGATATTGAATTATCTCATATGTATGTTGATAATTGTGCTATGCAATTAGTGAAAAATCCTAAACAATTTGATGTTATAATTACAGGAAATATGTTTGGAGATATTTTATCAGATTGTGCTTCAATGCTAACTGGTTCTTTAGGAATGTTGCCATCTGCCTCTTTATCAGAAGTTCAAGAGAATGGCAAAAGATATGGGGTCTATGAACCAGTACACGGTTCGGCACCAGATATTGCAGGGCAGCAAAAGGCAAACCCAATAGCTCAAATACTATCTCTTTCTATGATGTTTAAATATTCATTAGATATGTTAGAAGAAGCTAAAATGGTTGAAAATGCTATTAAAAAAGTTTTGGCGAAAAATATAAGAACTATAGATATAGCAAATAATGAATCTACAATAGTTTCTACTTCTCAAATGGGAAATGAAATTATAAAAGAACTTGAAAAATTTATTAATTAAAAATAAAGGATATAAAATGACAGAAAATATTGATTGGAGTAATTTGGGTTTTAATTATACAAAAACAGATTACAGATTTGTTTCTAATTTTAAAAATGGAAAATGGGATGAAGGTCGACTAATTAAAGATGAAAATATAATTTTGAATGAATGCGCACAAGTATTGCAATATTCACAAACTTGTTTTGAAGGCTTAAAAGCCTATAATACAATTGATAATAAAACAGTTTGTTTTAGAATTGATTTGAACGCCGAAAGAATGTTTAATAGTTGTGAAAGATTAGCAATGCCACAATTCCCTAAAGAAAAGTTTATAGAAGCAGTAATAAAAACTGTAAAAGCAAATAAAAGATTTATTCCACCCTATGGTTACGGGGCTAGTCTTTATATTAGACCATTTATGTTTGGTAGTGATAGCATTATAGGAGTTAAACCAGCTAATGAATTTCAATTTAGAATTTTCACAACACCAGTTGGTGCTTATTTTAAAAATGGTATAAAACCTATAATTTTGAGAGTTTCAAAATATGATAGAGCAGCGCCAAAAGGAACGGGGCATGTAAAAGCTGGCTTGAATTATGCTATGAGTCTTTATGCATATGAAGAAGCACATAAACAAGGTTATAGTGAAAATTTGTATCTTGATTCTGCTACTAGGACGAAAGTTGAAGAAACTGGTGGAGCTAATATAATATTTGTTGATAAAAATAATAGAGTTATAACCCCAAAATCTGATACAATTTTGCCATCTATAACTAGGAGATCATTGATTTATGTTGCTAAACATTATTTGAATTTAGAAGTAGAAGAAAGAGAAATTGATATTAATGAAGTGAAATATTTCAAAGAATGTTCTTTGTGTGGAACTGCTGCTGTTCTTTCTCCTGTTGAAAAAATTGTAAATGGTGATAGTGAAATAGTCTTTCCATCTGGAATGGAAGAAATTGGGGAAGTTAGTAAAAAGTTGTATGATACTCTTTTGGGAATACAATATGGAAAAATTGAGGCTCCGAAGGGTTGGATATATGCTATAGAATAATTTTAATTATTATTGTTAAATGCTATTATTTTTATCCTAATAGACCTTCTGCATAAAAATTTTTCATACAAAAAAACATTAATAATTGTTATTTTCATTATAGGTTGGGATATAATCGTCAAATTTAGAAGAATCAGCATTAAAATAAAGTTCAATAGTTCCTATTGGGCCATTTCTATGTTTTGCTATTATAACCTCACATTTATTTCTCAATCTATCCATATTATATTGCCATTTTTTTAAATCTTCAACCTTATCTTCTTTTGGTTTTTTTCTTTCTTCATAATAGGATTCTCTAAAAATAAACATAACTATATCCGCATCCTGTTCTATAGAGCCAGATTCTCTCAAATCAGCTAATTGTGGTCTTTTGTCTTCTCTTTGTTCCACAAGTCTTGATAATTGTGATAATGCTATAATAGGAATATTAAATTCTTTTGCTATAGCTTTTAAACCTTGTGTTATTTCAGATATTTCAAGTACTCTGTTACCTTTTGAAGAATCATTAACACCGTGTATTAATTGCAAATAATCAATTATGACGAAACTTAAATTTTCTTGTTTTATTAGTCTCCTTATTCTAGTTTTTATACTAGAAATAGTTAAAGCAGGAGTATCATCAATAAATAACGGAACGCTTGAAATTAAATCTGCCTTTTCAACTATTTTCATAAAATCATTATCTTCAACTTCACCTTTTCTAAATTTATCAGTACTTAAGCCTGTTTCGATAGATAGTATTTTTGCAGAAATTTGTGTTGCTGGCATTTCTAATGAAAAAATACCAACACTTTTTTTTTCTTTACTTTCTTTTGTCTCCTCTTTAAATGTAAGTGCTGCATTATAGGCAATATTTATAGCTAAAGTAGTTTTTCCCATTGATGGCCTTCCGGCTAGTATAATTAGATCTGAATTTTGAAATCCACTTAACATTCTATCTAAATCTATTAGACTACAAGGAATACCACTAATATGACTATCTCTATTTCTAGCTAAATTTATATTATTTATTGTTTCAGCCATAGGATTAACTATATTTAAAAAACCTTTTCCTGTTATATTTTTATTACTTAAATCAAATAATTTTGCCTCTGTTTTTTCAATTTCATCTTGTGCACTTCCTACATCATTACTGTATAATCTTACAACAGATTCTTCATTTATCATTACAAGTTTTCTTTTTATAGCTAAATCTTGTATTAATTTTGCATAGCTTACTATATCTACAATACCGCTGCTCATACTTAAAATTATTGATAAATAGTTATTTCCACCTATGGATGCTAAAATTTCATTACTATCAAAAAAATTTTTTAAAGTTATACTATCAGCTATAATAGATGATCTTTGAATTGTTTTTGATATATATTTATATATTTCTTTATGTGCTAATTCATAAAAAAAATCTTCGCTTAAATAATCATTAACCCTTATAAAATAGTCATTGTTGGAAATTATTTTTCCAAGAATAATTTGTTCAGCTTCTATATTATAAAGTCCTTTATAGGAATTTTCGTTTTTGTTTTCATCCATAATTTGTTATAGTATAAATATATTTTATATTAATATAAAATATTAAAAAAATAAAGTAAATAATTTTTATATTTTGGGTTTATATATTCACTATTTTAATGATAGATTTTTTGTAATAGGTTTTATAAAGATCCTTGGAATGTTAAATTTATTGATTTTAAAAATATTTAAATTATTTTCATTTAATGAGTAAACTATTTACTTAAATTTTATTAATTATAATGGAGTTTATATGACTGAAAATAATAAAGAACAAGTTATGGCTGTTGTTGATGTTAATATTAAAATGACAAGTAAAAAAAGTAAAGTAGCGTTTATTGATTTAAATGATCCTGAAGATGATAAACAATATTTTATGTTAGAAGGAAAAAAATTACAAAAAAGGGGTAGAAAATATTTCATAGATTGTCTTAAAAGTGGAAGAATAAATATTAAAAATTCGTATATTAATGAGCAAATAATAAACTTATGTAAAAAATATGCAAAAACTAAAAATCCAGATTCTAAATTTATATTAGAAGTAAAAAATGCATATAAAGAATGTGCTGCTAAGTTTGGAATAGAAGATGAAGCTTTAATTGCAGGAATTGAATTAAGGATGGAATTGCCTTTAATAGCTAAAGTAAATGAAAAATTTATCAATGCGAAAGTTTCAGAAAAAGTGAAAATTGTGAATAAAAAATTAGAAGGGATTCGAGAAAAAGAGCAAATTCTTGAAGGTAAAGAATTGGGTAAAAAAGAAAAAGAAGATAAGGAAGAATTAGAAGATAGAAAAGGTAAACTTAATAATATTCTTGATTCAATTCAAAAAGATTTAAAAGAATTGGGTTGTGAACAAATTACTATACAAAGATAAAAAATATTTATACAATCTATTAATTTATATATATTTCATTATTATATATGATGAAAATATATTTACTATAAATATATTTTTTAAAAATGTTATTTTAAATTAATTTATATCAAAA
>CATOJU010000013.1 GCA_951800555.1 uncultured Rickettsiales bacterium
TATAGTAAATCAGAGGAAATGGTAGAATATAGTTTATATCTATTATTTGATAAAATATATTGGCATATTCTACTTGATAATAAATAATGAATAATGACTGGGAATAAACTGTTTAAGTTGCAATACCTAATTTTTTTCCAAATTTTTCTTGACATTATTATTTTTATTTACTATAATTATAATGTATTTTATTTTTTAATCGTGCTGATTAAGAGAATTTAATGATTATATCTTAATATTTTATTATTAAATCATATAATAGGAAGTAGTAGTATGCCTACAATTAACCAATTAATTAGGAAACCGAGAAAACCTAAAATTGTTAAAAATAAAGCTCCTGCTATGGAGCGATGTCCACAAGTAAAAGGTGTATGTTTAAAAGTTTATACAGTTGCACCTAAAAAACCAAACTCTGCTTTACGAAAAGTAGCCAGAGTAAAATTATCAAATGGAAACGAAATTATAGCCTATATTCCAGGTGAAGGACATAACTTACAGGAACACAGTGTTGTGGCTATAAGAGGTGGAAGGGTAAAAGACTTGAATGGTGTAAGATATCATATAATAAGAGGCTATTTAGATACACAAGGTGTTAAAAATAGAAAACAAGCACGTTCAAGATACGGTGTTAAGAGACCTAAATAATGAATAATACAGGAGATTTACAATGAGAAGAAGAGCAGCTGTAAAACGAGTAGTAATGCCTGATGCAAAATATAATAATGTATTGTTAGCAAGGTTTATTAACTATGTAATGTTAGATGGAAAAAAATCTATAGTTGAAAAAGCTACATATCTAGCTTTAGATGATTTAGAAAATAAATTAAAAAAAGATTGTATAGAATCTTTTGAAGAATTAGTTGATAAAGTTACACCAAGAATTGAAGTAAGATCAAGAAGAATTGGTGGTGCAACTTATCAAGTACCAGTTGAAGTTTCCGATAGAAGAGGAAGTGCTTTAGCTTTAAAATGGTTAACAACAGCAATTAGAAAACAATCTGGAAAAACTTTAAGTGAAAAAATTTTTAAAAGTTTAATGGAGGTTTATAATAATACTGGTTGGGCTTATAAAAAGAAGGAAGAAGTCTTTAAAATGGCTGAAGCTAATAAAGCTTTTGCTTCTTATAGCTGGTAATATGTTTATTGATAGAATATATTTTTTATATTCTATCATTTTTTATAATAATTATTAATAAATAAAATTATGGCAAGAGAATATCCTATTGAGAAGTATAGAAATATTGGAATTATGGCTCATATAGATGCTGGTAAAACAACAACAACCGAGAGAATTTTATTCTATACTGGAAAAACTCATAAAATTGGTGAAGTTCACGAAGGCGCTGCCACTATGGACTGGATGGTTCAAGAACAAGAAAGAGGAATTACAATTACGTCAGCAGCAACTACTTGTTTTTGGAGAAAACATAGAATTAATATTATAGATACACCGGGACACGTTGACTTTACAGTTGAAGTTGAAAGATCTTTAAAAGTTTTAGATGGTGCAATAGCTGTTTTTGATAGTGTAGCAGGTGTGGAACCACAATCTGAAACTGTTTGGAGACAAGCTACGAAATATAATGTTCCAAGAATTTGTTTCTGTAATAAAATGGATAGAACAGGGGCTAATTTCTATAGAACAGTTGAAATGATTATTAGTAGACTTAAAGCAAGACCAGTTGTAATGCAGTTACCTGTTGGTGCTGGTGAAACCTATCAAGGTATGGTTGATTTATTAAGTATGAAGTGGTTTTGTTGGGAAGACGAATCTCAAGGAGCTCCATATGTTGAAAAAGATATTCCAGCAGATATGGTTGAAAAAGCTGAAGAATACAGACAACAATTAGTTGAAGCGGCAGTAGAGCAAGATGAAACTTTAATGGAAAAATATTTTAATGGTGAAGAAATTTCTATTGATGAATTAAAAGCTTGTTTAAGAAAAGGTGTTATATCTAATAGTATAGTATTAGTTTTTAATGGAACAGCTTTTAAAAATAAAGGAATTCAACCATTGTTAGATGCTGTAGTTGATTATTTACCAAGCCCAGTTGATATTGGTGGAATTTATGGTCACAAAAATGGTGAAGAATGCTTTATAAAATACAATGATAACGTATTCACAGGACTTGCATTTAAAGTTGCAAATGACCCATTTGTTGGTTCTATAACATTTGTTAGAGTTTATTCAGGCGAATTAATAGCAGGTACTTCTGTTGAAAATACTGTAAAAGATAAAACTGAAAGAATTGGAAGAATGCTATTAATGCACGCTAATAATAGACAAGATATAAAAGAAGCATATGCCGGTGATATTATTGCTGTTGCCGGTTTAAAATATACAACTACCGGTGAAACTTTAACTGATAAAGGTTCAGGAATAATTCTTGAAAAAATGGATTTCCCAGATCCAGTAATTGAAGTTTCAGTAGAACCAAAAACACAAGCAGATCAAGAAAAAATGGGGCTTGCGTTAGCAAGACTATTAGCAGAAGATCCTTCTTTAAGAGTTGAAACAAATCCAGAAAGCGGACAAACAATTCTAAAAGGTATGGGAGAATTGCATCTTGAAATTATTGTTGATAGAATGAAAAGAGAATTTAAAGTTGATGCAAATATCGGTCAACCTCAAGTTGCTTATAGAGAAACTATTACAAAAACAATTGAAACAGAATACTTACATAAAAAACAAACTGGTGGTTCTGGTCAATTTGCTAAAATTAATATTAGATTTGAACCAAAACCAAAAACAGAAGAAGATAAAACAGATTTTGAATTTAAAAGTGAAATTGTTGGTGGAAGAGTTCCTAAAGAATATATTCCAGGTGTTCAAAAAGGTTTTGAAATGGCAAGAAATACTGGTACAATAGCTGGTTATCCAGTTGTAGATTTTAGAGCTGTTTTATTTGATGGTGCTTATCACGATGTAGACTCTTCAGTATTAGCATTTGAAATAGCTGCAAAAGCTTGTTTTAGAGAAGCTATCCCAAAAGCAAATCCTATTTTGTTAGAACCAATAATGTCAGTTGAAGTTATTACTCCTGAAGAATATATGGGTGATATTATAGGTGATATAAATTCAAGAAGAGGACAAATTAGAAATTTAAGTGATAGAGATGGTATTAAAATAGTTGATGCACTTGTTCCACTTTCTTCAATGTTTGGTTATGTAAATACATTAAGATCTATGTCACAAGGTAGAGCTCAATTTACTATGATTTTTGAAAAATACGAGCAAGTACCAAATAATGTGGCTGAAGAAATAAAATCTAAAAGAATGAGTTGATCTAAGTTAATTTATAATAAAAATGACCGTCAATTTATAATTGATGGTTATTTTTTTGTATCCCAAAAACCAACCAGATAGTCCAGGGATTCTATAGAGCTATTTAAAATTAAATTTTCATTTTATATAGTAAACAAATAATTACTTAAAACTTTACTTTAAAAATTTTAAGTAATTATCTAATTAGTTCTACAATATATTAAGATATATTTAGATTTTATTATAAATTTGTTTTTATTATTAAAACAATAATTTATATATAATTTTTAACCATAACCAAAAAGATAATAAGTATTAAAAAATATCTCCTATTATTGGTTATAATTGTATATTAACTACTTTTACCAAGATATATAAAATTCATAGCTTCATTAGTTTCTAATTCAGCTTCTAAATTTTTGTCAAAGATTCTATCTATTGGATCAATATTATTATTAGCTTCTTGGTTATTATTATCATTATTTACTACTAGATCATTATTATCCTCTGTATCCGTAGAAAGTACCATTATTTCAGGTTCTGACATTTTTTTCTCCATTTTATTAGTTAATAAAAAAATAATTATTTATATAAAAATATATTATTCAATATATTTTTAATAAAAACATTTATTAATATTAAAATTCTATATTATAACCACATAAATTTAATTGAGTTTTTAAATCCTGTTTACATCTTTCAAGCCCTTCTTCACTTAAAGCTTCGCATCTTGTAGTAATATCTGGTTGGGTATTTGAACCTCTAACAAGCCACCAACCATCTTCAGTTTCAACTCTTATACCATCAACATCAACATATTTCCTACCTTCTTTTTTCATTCTTTCTGCAATTTCATTTGCTATTTCAAATTTTTTATCATCGCCTACTTCAACTCTTATTTCACTGGTCGAATAAGATCTAGGAAAAGATTTTCTAATATCTGCTATATTTTCATTATTACTTGATAAAAAATTCATCATTTTTACACCAGCAAACAATGCATCATCGTAATTATAATTCTCGCCAAAATATACATGCCCACTAGTTTCAGCAGCAAGCTTTATATTATCAGATTTCATTTTAGATTTTTGTGCCGAATGTCCTGGTTTCCACATTACAGGAATACCTCCGTGTATTGCTATATCATCATACAAAATTTTACTTGCTTTTACTTCAGACATAACTTTTTCACCCGGATTATCTTTTAAAAATTCTCTCGCTAAAATTGCTAATAATTGATCTCCATAAAGTAAAAATCCTTCATTATCAACAATTCCTATTCTATCACCATCTCCGTCAAATCCAACACCAAAATCACAACTATTTTCTACAACTGCTTTTTTTAATATTTCCATATTTTTTTCCACTGCTGGATCAGGGTGATGATTTGGAAAATCTCCATCAACAGTATCACACATAGTTAGATGTGTTCCTGGAAATTTTGCAACTATATCTTTTATAATACTTGCTACAGCGCCGTTACCAGCATCCCACATAATTTTCAATTCTCTATTTCCAATATTTAATTTACTTAAAATAAATTTAAAATAATCTTCTTTAACATCAATATTTTCAACTGTTCCATTACCACTTTCAAAATCTCCATCTCTAGCATAAATACCCAATTGTTGTATATCTTCACCAAAAACTGGTAATTCATCAGTAAGCATTTTAAAACCATTATATTCTGGTGGATTGTGTGAAGCTGTAACTACTAAACC
This sequence comes from uncultured Rickettsiales bacterium, assembly GCA_951800555.1. GTDB lineage: Bacteria > Pseudomonadota > Alphaproteobacteria > Rickettsiales > UBA1997 > CATOJU01. The sequence goes on from CATOJU010000013.1 coordinate 4,987, forward strand.
AGCACCTTTTTTAAGAAATCTAATAGCGAAATATACAATAGGAGTTGGAACTAAACCTATATTCACAACATCAATTCCACTCTCATTTAAACCTTTTATAACATTTTCTGTATAAAGTGGAGATGTATGTCTTCCATCATAACCAATTACACAACTATTTTTATTATATTTTCTTTTTAAAAGCGTTCCATAGCTTCTTCCTACATAATATGCGTCAATCTCATTTAAATTTTTATTAACAATACCACGAATATCATATTGTTTTAGAATTGATTTTTCAAAAATATGTTTATTGTCCATTTTATATTTTTATTTTTAAATATGATTAATATATAAATTATATTTTTTTAAAATCAAATAATTTATTTTTAAATAAAAATATGATAAATATTACACTTAATAATACCGTTAGTATTTAATATATAAAATATTTTTTTAATATTCTATTGACTTTTAAAAAACAAATAAATAACTTAAAATTGTTACATGAATATAATATAATTAATTATTATATATATTACTTATAAAAATTTATAAATAAACAAGGAGTTGATATGCGTGAAATTAGTAGTTTAAAACCTGAAGAAAAATTAAAATTAATAAGTGAAAAAGACGAAGAAGGAAAAACAATACTTGATTATGCTATTGAAAAAAAAGATACAAAAACTGTTAAATTATTATTAGATGGTTTAAAACCTGAAGAAAAATTAAAATTAATAAGTGAAAAAGATGGTTTTGAGAGAACAGAACTTCATTATGCTGTTATATTTGGAAATTCAGAAATCATTGAATTATTATTAGATGGTTTAAAACCTGAAGAAAAATTAAAATTAATGAATGAAAAAGATAATCTTGGGAAAATAGCATTTCATTATGCCGTTAAAAACGAAAATTCAGAAACCACTGAATTATTATTAAATAGTTTAAAGCCTGAAGAAAGAAAAGAATTAATAAGCAAAGAAGACAAAGAAGGAAAAACAGCACTTCATTATGCTATTGAATCTGAGAATACAGAAATTGTTGAATTATTATTAAATAGTTTAAAGCCTGAAGAAAGAAAAGAATTAATAAGCAAAGAAGATGAAGAAGGAAAAACAGTACTTGATTATGCTATTGAATATGAGAATACGGAAATTGTTGAATTATTAAAAAAAGAAGAAAGAAAAGAATTAATAAGCAAAGAAAATAATAATTCAAAAAAAAGACTTTCTGAAAATTTAAATAAAGCTATAATTGACAGTGAAGGTCTACAAATTGGCGGAGAAGTTTCTATAGAAATAAGTGGTAGATAACTTTTTAACTTTAAAACATTATATTTATATAAATAGTAATTTATTTTAATAGATCTTCTGCATAAAAAATCTCAAAAATAAAACTATTTCAATCCATACTCTCTCAACATTTTTCTAGTTTCTCTATCCAAATATTCCACTTTAACCTTAATTAGTCCTTTTTTTTCATGCATAGCATCCAATTCTTTTGCTGCCCTATATGACAAATCTATAATTCTTCCATCAACAAACGGTCCTCTATCATTAACTCTTACAATTATACTTTTCCCATTTTCAAGATTTGTAACTTTTACAATTGAAGGCAAAGGCAAAGTTCTGTGGGCTGCTGTCATTTCATTCATATTAAATATTTCAGAATTTGCAGTTTTTTTATTATGAAATTCTTTTCCATACCAAGATGCCAAACCTATTTCTTTATAATTTTTATCCTCTCTTGGGTAATAGGTTTTTCCATTAATTTTATATGGATTTCCTATTTTATAATATCCAGCATAATTTTTTGGTTTTTTACTATAAATTTGGGCTTTGTAACCTAAGTTTTCATAATCTTCACTTCTATCATTATTTTTTCTATAGTCTATAGAATCTCCAATACAAGCATAACAGCAAGCACAATCATTACGAAATTTATGATTCTTTCCATATTTATCATAATAATTAATATCATTTCTTCTATATCTTGTTCTTGCTTCATAATTTGTTTCTCCACAGGATACACATATAAAACAAAGTATAAACAATAAAATATTTTTATTTATTTTCTTTATTTTTAGCATATTTAAACCACTTTGAATCATTATAATTAGCTTCTAAAATATTATAATACTTTGTATACTCTTTTTTATAATCAATATGTTTGTATAAAACATACATTCTATATAAAATTTCTGGCGTATAAATAGATATAGGATGATTTTCCATTATATTGTTTAAATGATTAATTGCCCCAATTAAATTATTATTTTTTATATAAAATTTTGCTATATCCAGTTCGTTTTTTACTGCATATTCATTTAAACTATTTTTAAATTTATTTATGTCGTTATTATATTCACTATCTTTATATACAACAAAAAAATTATCTATATCTTTTAAAATTTCCTTAATCTTTAAAAGATCTTTTTTATTTTTTTTTTGAAATTTTGTATTTTATTTTATTATTACTAATTATTACATAAATTCAGGTGTTGCTGCTTTAAATTTTTTTTTTTTAAAATTATCAATTATTATTAAAGAATCATTAAATTTGTTAGCTTTATAGTAGGAATAAGCCGACATAATAACACCTTTTTCAGCATATTTTGTAAATGGATACAATTCTTCTATTTTTCCAAAATTTTCAGCAGCTATTGAATAATTTTTTTTTTCAAAACTTTTCATAGCTTTATTATATAAAATTTCTGGAGAAATTTCTTCAATTTTTTTAGTGTTATTTACACAACCATTTAACAACAAAAACGCCGATAAAATAATTATATATTTTTTCATATTTATATTTAATAATCTTGTTCATTAATTTTATTTGCTTGATCGTTAGCAATCAAAGCTTCAATAATTTCGTCTAAATCTCCTTCATTTGTAATTTGATCTATTTTATATAAAGTCAAATTTATTCTATGATCTGTAACTCTATTTTGTGGATAATTATATGTTCTTACTTTATCAGATCTATCACCAGTTCCAACTTGTTCCTTTCTATTAGCTGCTCTTTCTGCATCTTTTTTTGATCTTTCCATTTCATAAAGTTTAGCTCTTAGAAGTTTCATTGCCTTTTCTTTATTTTGATGTTGCGACTTTTCTTCTTGTTGCCTAACCGTTATACCAGTAGGAATATGAACTATTCTAACAGCACTATCTGTTGTATTTACACATTGTCCTCCTGGTCCGCTAGCTCTACAAACACTAATTTCTAAATCTTTTTCATCAATTTTTATATCAACATCTTCTACTTGTGGCAATACTGCAACAGTAGCAGCAGATGTATGTACCCTACCCTTTGATTCTGTTTCTGGAACTCTTTGAACTCTATGCCCACCAGATTCAAATTTTAATTGTCTGAAAACATTAGCACCAACAATTGAAATTGTAGCTTCTTTTACACCACCCAAATCATTCTCATTAATATCCATAATTTCAAATTTCCAATGCTTTTTTTCAGCATATTTTTGATACATTTTAAGAAGTACTCCAGCAAATAAAGCAGCTTCATCACCACCAGTTCCTGCCCTAATTTCAAGAATTGCATTTTTTTCATCCGCTTCATCTTTAGGTAAAAGTAGAATTTCCAATTCTTTTTTAATTAATGGAAGTTTTTTATTATTTTCAAAAATTTCCTCTTCTGCAATTCTTTTAAATTCAATATCTAAATTTTCATCTTCCAATAGTTCTTTTGCTTCTTTTATATCATTTTGAGTTTTTAAATATTCGTTTATCTTATCTACTATTGGTTCTAAATCAGAATATTCTTTTGAATATTTTGCGAAATTATTTCCTAAATTTTCAGGATTTAATAACTTCTCACCTAATGAAATATACTTTAATTTAATATTTTCTAATTTATCTTCTAAACTCATTTTATAATTTTTTTATTTTTAATCTAACATAGTATTATTAAACACGCATAGTACTTGATCTGTTACTCTTAATGAAAATTGTAAAGCAACTTTATTTACAACAATATACGGACCATCTCTAAAATACTTTACAATTGATTCAACACCATCAGATTCAACTATATATATTGCAGGGATTAGATTTTGATCTCCAAATTCAAAATATGTATTTACCCCATCGTCAAAAGCTTTTCTTAATTTTATTGATTTATTTTCACCTGTCATAGAATAATCAAAATTTAAGGTTGTTCCTTTTTTGAAATTTTCCAATACAGATTCTTTTTCTGCTTGATTAGCCATATTTAAACTATCAAGACCATTATATTTTTTATTTTCCATAGCTGGAATTTTTGCATTATTATCAGGATAGAAAAATCTTACTAAATATATTAGTTCTTCATCTCCTTTTCCTTCATAACTGTCTGATTTTAATTGGAACATATATGTTCTTTTTGAAGTTATGATAGTCATATTTGTATTTGTATTTATTTGTAAAGGTCTTATAAACATTCTTTTTCCTACAGGAGTAATTTTCCAAGGGAAAGATTCACCTAAAGAAATTACTTCAATTTCTTCATCCTCTTCAAATTCTATAAATGATTGAAATCCATAATGAAATGTTAACTCTATAACCTCATTTGGATTATAAACTATTGTCTTTATTCTTGAATCTATTGTTGTTGGTATTTCCCCAGTTGCATTCACAACATTGCTAAAAACTAAAAAAATAAAAAATAAAAAATAAAATTTTCTCATAATTTCAACCTACTAATTATAATTACATATTCATATCTTCACCAATACTATATTTAACTACCTCAAATCCCAAAGGATTTAAATATCTTTCCTCTGTTGTTAATTGCATATCTGCAAATCTAAACTGAATTTCTGTTATAAGATGTTTTTCTGCTGGATATAATCTATTTGGTCTAGTATTATAAACTACAAACCTTACAGTTGCTACTGTAGGATTATTAAAAACTATTGATTTAATTTTAATAGTTAATGTACCTTTATTTTGCAAAGAATTAACTATACTATTTTCATTTCTTATATTATATTTATCATATAATTGTCTATATACACTTCCCGATGTAAATAAAGCTAATTTTTTTCTATCTTCATTAAAAGTTACATAATTATAGCCCTCTGCCACCTGTAAAAAAGAATATATTAGGGATTTTTTTATAGCCTCATCTGCAATTAATTTTGATTGTGTTAAATTTTCTACTACTGTTAAAACTCCCGTTTTTTCTTCCATTTCAATAACATATGGTTCAAAAGATTTAGATTCTGTAAATTTTTTAACAAAATAAACAGCAATTACAACTGTTGCCATAGCTAGTAGACTAAATAAACATAATATTTTTTTCTGTATATTCACTAACTGGTATTTATTTGAATACCAACTTCGTAACTTTAAAGTTTCCTTTTTTTTTGCCATTTTTTTTGTTATTAAACACATAATTAACCTTTAATATAAAACAAATAATTAATTTTTCAATTGATTTTTTTATTTATTCTATTTTAATATAGATATTAATTTAATTAATAACAATTAATATAAAAAAAATGAAAATAGTAATATTTACAACCGACAAAAATAGATTAATACATTTATTAAATCAATTAAAAAATAGTAAAATTTTTAATATTGAAAATATAATATTGTTATCAACTTCTTATTTAGATGGAAAAGAATTTTCTTTTGAAGATAAAACTATTAAAGTACAAAACATAAATCATTATAAAAATTTTGATAGTAAAACAGTAGCAATTTTTATGGTGAATAAAGAGTTTACAGAACAATACATTTATGATTTTATAGAAAATGATTCTGTAGTATTAGATAACAGTGATTATTATTTAGAGGACAATAATATTCCAACAATTATGTATGATTTTAATATAAATAAAATTGAAGAATATAAAAATAAAAATGTTATAAAATTACCATCTGCTTCAACAATTCAACTTTTAAGAACAATAGAACCATTAAATAAAATTAATAAAATTAAAAGAATTGTAATTTCAACTTATCAAGCTACTTCAAATATAAATAATAGTGCTATGGATGAATTATTTTTACATACTAAAAAAATATATGAAAATAGTTTTCTTCCACCAGAAAATTTCAAAAAACAAATTGCTTTTAATGTACTCCCACAAGTTGGCGATATAGATAATAACAATTACTATAAAGAAGAACAAAGAATAATGTTAGAAACTAATAATATCTTAAATAATAAAATTAACATAACCGCTACTTGTGCTTTTGTTCCTGTTTTTACCTGTAATTGTCAATCTATTAATATTGAATTTGAAAATTCATTTAATTTAGATGATATATATAATATTTATGAAGATAGTATAGATTATATAAATATTATTGATAGATTTGATGAATTTAAATATGCTACACCAAAGGAAGTGGCAACAGAAGAAAATGTTTTTATTTCAAGAATTAGAAGGGATAGTAGCATTAAAAATGGGTTAAATTTATGGTCTGTAGCAGACAATATAAATTTAGAATCTGAAAATATAGTAGAAATATTAAAAGCTTTACAAGAAAAAATATAAAATATTATGCAATTTTTAAATATACCTGCAAATTATAATTTTTTACAATCACTTTATTTTTATATAAAGAATGTATTTAAAAATAACCTAGAAATGTCAAATGTTACAATTTTATTACCTAGTAGATATTCTAGTAACGAATTAAAGAGAGTTTTTTTAGAAAACAGCAAAGATAATACTACAATTTTACCTATTATTAAAGCAATAGGTGATATTGATTATGATGATTTAATTTTAAATAATCTAGATTTAGATATTTTAAATTCAAATATTAATTTGATAAAACCTATCTCAAATACGAAATATAAATTATTATTAATAAGGGAAATATTAAAATACCAACCTAATGTAAATATAAATAAAGCTATTAATCTATCAATGGATTTGGAACTTTTTTTAAATGAAGTAAAAAAAAATAATTTAACACTTGACAATCTTGATGAAATAGTTGATGATGAGTATTCAATTCATTGGCAAAAAGTTTTAGATTTTATAAAAGTTTTTGGTGAGAAATGGGAAAATTTTTTAATAGAAAATAATATTGTTTCAAACAATACCCACGCATTACAAATAATTAATACTTATAAAGCATTATTTGAAAAAAAAACTCCTAAAAATCCAATTATAATTGTTGGAAATTTTTTATCTGTGAATAGTACTATGAATTTAGTTAAAACACTAAAAAAATATGACAATATCTATTTTATCTTTAAAGGTTTTGAAAATAATTTAACTAATGAAGAATTCGAAAATTTAGAAGAAAATTATAGTCATTTTTATTTTAAAAAAATAGTAAAAGAATTAAGCATAAAAAAAGAAAATATAAAAAATATAGAATTTACAGAGTGTAAAGTTACAGAAAGTAATACTATTAACATATTAAATAATGCAATGTTACCAGCTTATTTAACCTATAAATGGCATAATAATAAAATTGAAGAATTAAAAAATATTAAATTCATTGAATGCGATAATACATATGAAGAATTAAATTTGATATCATTTTATATAATAGATTTTTTTAAGAAAAATGGGCTAAAGAATATTGCCATAATATCAAATAAAGATTATTCAAGAGAAGTTGAAAATTTTTTAAAAAAATGGAATTTACCTGTAAATAATAATTTTGGTATAAATTTTATATCAAATAAATTAGTAAAATATTTATTTTTAGTTGTAGATGTTTATAAAAATGATTTTGCACCAGAATTTTTACTATCACTATTAAAAAATGAATATACAATTTTTAATTATACAAAAGAAGATTTAAAAAATTTGACAGAATTATTTGAGAAATACATATTAAATAATAATATAAATAATAATTTTAATTCTTATATAAAAAATATAGAAAAAATAGAAA
>CATOJU010000014.1 GCA_951800555.1 uncultured Rickettsiales bacterium
AATTGCAACTTCTAATGGTGTTTTTTGCCCACCAATATTATCATATGTTATAATATTTACATCTATATTTGGATGTTCAAGTAAAGTTTTGATAATTCCAATATTTCCTTTTTCAACTGCAATTTCTAGTAGTGTTCTTTGGTTCCCATTAGGACTTATAATTACTTCATTTATATTTATATTAGGAAAATTTCTGAAAAAAGTTCTAACAATTTCTGGATTTCCTTTTTCAATAGCAACTTCAAATAGATTTAATACATTTAAATTTATTCCTGGTTGCTGTAGTAAAAAATGTAACATGTCTGAATTTCCACTATCTATAGCATAGTGTAAAACTGTTTTCCCATTATTATCTACTGAATTCAAACCAATTGTTAAAGGTTGTAGTAGTAAAAATTTTAAAACTTCAACATTTCCACCTTCTGCAGCATAATGTAAAATTGTTTTCCCATTATTATCTATTCTATTTAAATCTATTATTGATGTTTCAACTAAAAATTCCATCATCCCAAAATGTCCTCCCTTAGCTGTATAATGAAGTATATTACAACCATTAATATCAACAGAATTTATATCTAAAATACCTCTCTTAAAAAGAAATATATTAGCTATTTCAGGATTATTAATTACTTCAAATAATTTAATTATTTCATCTTTATTATTTTCTAGGTTAAAATCTGTCAAATAATTATCTAATAAAAACCAAACTAATTCTGGTTTTCCACTGGCACAAGCTCCTTCTAAACTTTCATTATTAATTTTAAATCCACTTTGTATTAAAGTTCTTATTACTTCACTATTTCCACTAAGTAAAGCATAATACATAATGCTTTTATCATTATTATTATGATCAATAATATCATCTTTATAATTTAATAATAAAAACTTAACCAATTTAACATTTCCACCTGAACAAGCATATCTAAAAAGTAAATTTATATCAATTTTTTTATCACTATTATTTAAACGTTGTTGAAATTTATCACATAATCCTTTGCTATCTTTTACATATTTAAACATCATATCAGCTATACATAAATTATTTTCATTTTTCTTCAATAATATTGAATCTTTATTGTTAATAATATCTACAATTATTGGATAAACTAAGTCTAAATCATAATCGGTTTCTAAAATTTCTCCATTAGAATTATTTTCAACCAATATACCATTTTCACTAAATAAAATAGTATAGTCATCAGTTTTAAATTTAAATTTATTTAAATTAAGTTTATCTATAGCTTCTTTCTCTGGTTCTGCTTCAAAAGCATCCATTAATGAATCCTCATCTAAGTTATCCAAAGTATTTACCGGTAATATTGTAAATGAATTATTTTTTATAGCAGATTCTAATATTTGTAATATGTTTGGTTTATTATCTCCCATATTGTTCTCCATTATAAATTATTAAATTAATAAAATTTTTCTTGTTTATATAAACAATAATTCATTGAATTTTATATTCAAGTTTTTTTTGAAAAAATTTTAGAAATATTTAATATTTTTTTTATACAGAAGGTTTACTATAATTTATTAAGAGTTCATACTTTCAAAAAATTCTACATTATTTTTTGTGGCATCAATTTTTTCTTTCATAAATTCTATAGCCCCTACACTATCCATTGAAGATAAAATTTTTCTTAGCATCCAAGTTTTACTCAATATTGCTTTATCAACTAATAATTCTTCTTTTCTAGTTCCAGATTTTGTCACATCAATAGCTGGGAAAATTCTTTTATCAGAAATTTTTCTATCAAGAACTATTTCACTATTTCCTGTTCCTTTGAATTCTTCAAAAATTACTTCATCCATTTTTGAGCCAGTTTCAACTAATGCAGTAGCAATTATAGTTAATGACCCGCCATTTTCAATGTTTCTTGCTGCCCCAAAAAATCTTTTTGGTTTTTGTAAAGCATTTGCGTCAACACCGCCAGTTAAAACTTTTCCAGATGATGGAACAACGTTATTATAAGCTCTTGCTAATCTTGTTATAGAATCAAGTAAAATAACTACATCTTTTCCAGTTTCAACAATTCTTTTTGCTTTTTCGATTACTATTTCTGCCAATTGCACGTGTCTAGCAGCCGGTTCATCAAAAGTAGAACTAATAACTTCACCTCTTACAGATCTTGCCATATCAGTTACTTCTTCAGGTCTCTCATCTATTAATAACACCATTAAGTATATTTCTGGGTGACTAGCTGTAATAGAATGAGCTATTGTTTGTAAAAGTGTCGTTTTACCAGTTTTTGGTGGTGCAACTATTAAAGCCCTCTGTCCCTTTCCTATTGGGGAAATAATATCAAGAATTCTCGAACTATCATCTTTTCTAAATACAAAAGCTTCAATATTTTCCATTTTTAGTTTTTCTTCTGGATAAAGAGGAGTTAAATCATCAAATCTTATCCTATGTCTAGCTTGTTCGACTGTTAAATTATTAATATTTTCTAATTTTAAAAGAGCGAAATATTTTTCACCTTTTTTGGGTGCTCTAATTTGACCTTTTATAGTATCACCAGTTCTTAAACCAAACTTTTTTATTTGTGCTGGAGATACATATATATCATCTGGGCCAGCCATATAATTAGAATTTGAAGATCTCAAAAATCCAAAAGTATCAGGTAGTACTTCAAGAACACCTTCGCCCATAATAGTATTTTCTGGATTTTTTTCTGAAAAATGCTTTAATATACTATAAATCATATCTTGTTTAAGCATTTCATTTATATTTTCTATCTCTCCGTTTGAAAATTCTATTAACTCTTGTGGTGTTTTAGATTTTAAAAAATTCAATTCAATCGATTCTTTTGGAGGATATATTTTTTTATTTTCCTCAATTACATCTTTTTGAAATTCTTCCTGTTTATTTTCTTCTTGGGAATTAATATTATCTGTTTTATTTTCCGTATCTACAGAAAGATTTTTTTTATTTTCTTTAGAAACCATATCTTCTAAAATCTCATTTAATTCTTTTCCATCATCTTGTTTAAGTATAAAATTTACACTATTATCAACAATTTCCAAAGGTAATTCATTTTGTTCTTTAACTTCCAATACACTAAATTCATCTTTTTGTACAGGTAAATTATTGTTGTTTTTTCTTGATTTTTTAGTATTTGTATTTTTTGTATTTTTACTTTTTTTTGCCTGTGTTTTATTTGTATTTTGAGAACTTTTCTTACTTTTACTAGATGAGACTTTTTTATTAATGTCATTATTAACATATTTTTGAATTCCTTCTGCTTCATCATTAATGTTCAATTCAATTTTTTTTTCTAAAATATCTGTAATATCTTCTTTTTTATTTATAGTCAATTTTTTTCTTACAGTTTTACTACTGGCATCATCTTTAATGCTTTCGTTAAGTTTATTTTCTTGTTCGTCGCTCATAATTTATATTTTGTTAAAATAAAATGTAATAAAGTGAATATTTTTTTAAAAATGATTAAATATTTCGATGTGTATAAAATATAATATTTAATTTTTAAAAGTCAATTATTTTTAAGTAAAGTATTTTTTCTAATACTGAAATAATAAAAAAACTTTAATTAAAAAAGTAAAATTATAATTTAGATATAAATAATAAACATTAATTCTTTTAAGTTATCTATTGTTTTTTAAAACTTTTATTTTAAAATAATTACAAATTAATTACTAATTTAGTAAATTATGAAAAAAAAAATTATAATTTTAATTATTACAACTTTATTTATATTATTGGGATTAGAATCATTTATTTTAATAAAAAAAAATAAAAAGCCATTAGAAGATAATGAAATATTTGCAACCTATAAAGGCGGAGTCATTTATGTAAAAGACATAAAAAATTATCTCAAAAAATTAGAAAATACATTTAACCAAAAAATAGATATAAATAATTTAAAAACAGAAGAAAAAAAACTAGTTGTTGACGAAATTGTAAATGGACGAATTATTTTAGGATTAGCAAAGAATAGTAATATACCAAAAACAGAAGAATACAAAAATAAATTAAAAGAAGCAGAAGAATTATTATTAAAAGAAATGTTTTTACAAAATTTAATTGATAAAAATGTTACAGAAGAAGCTATAAAAAATAAATATGAAGAAGTTAAAAAATTAGTAGAAGGCAAAAAAGAATATAAAGTAAAACAAATAGTTGTAAAAACAAAAGAAGATATACAAAAAGTTGTTAAAGAATTAAAAACTAAAACTTTTGAAGAAGTTGCCGGAAAATATTCTATTGATGCAGGAAAAGAAAATGGTGGAAATTTAGGTTATGTTTTAGAAGGTCAAACTATTCCTGAATTTGAAAAAGTTTTAAAAGCTCAACCACTTAATAAATTATCCGAACCATTTGAAACAAAAATGGGTTGGCATGTTTTACTAAAAGAAGATGAAAGAAATGCAAATGTTCCAGATTTTAATAAAACAAAAGATATTATAAAAACTTCATTAACAACTGAATTTATTAGACAATATAGTCTAAATAATTTAAAAGATAAAAATATAGAATTAAAAAAATAAATTTATTTAACAAGGTGTAGCTCAAAAAACTACACCTAATATTTTTAAATATAGAGTATTATATGAAAAAAGAAAATAAAAACAAATATGATAGAGCCAGCTATCTTATTTTTAGAGTTTATAAAGAATACATCAATCCTAATAAAATTAATTTTTTATTAGCTGTTTTTTTTATGTTAATTGTGGCAGGTAGTACATCATATAGAGCTTATTTAATAAAACCTGCAATAGATAAAGTTTTTATATCAAAAGATATGAAATCACTAATTTTTATACCAATAAAAATAATAATAATTGCAATAATATCTTGTATAGCAACATATATACAAGGCATTTTGATGAATATAACAAATAATAAAATAGTCTTATCACTACAAGAAAAATTATTTAGTAAATTAATTTATAATGATATGAATTTTTTTCAAAAACAATCAGCAGCAAGAATTTCTGGATATTTTGGTGATATATTTGGAATAAGTGAAATAATAAATTTAACTTTAAATGGTTTAATTTTACAATTTTTTACTTTATTGTCTTTAATAGCTTTAATGTTTTATCAAAATTTTAAATTATCACTTTTATCATTTATATTTTTCCCAACTGTAATTTGGCCACTTATAAAAATAGGTCGAAAAATGAGAAATCTAGCAAATAAAAACAGAAGTATAGCCTTAAATAATTCATCATTAATAAACGAGGTTTTTGAAAATATACAAATTATAAAATCAAATAATAAAGAAGAAAAAGAAATAAAAAAAATAAATGAAGCTTTCGAAGGTTTATTTAAAATTAATTTAAAAATGGTAAAAAGGTCGTTAATGGTTTCTCCATTAATGGAAATGGCTAGTACAATAGGTTTTGCAGCTGTTATTTTATATGGTGGTTTTTCTGTTGTAAAAGGAACAAGTACAGCCGGTGAATTCTTTTTATTTATGGCGGCAGCATTATCAGCCTATAAACCTATGAAAAGTTTTGGTGGGCTAAATGTTAAATTCCAAAATGCCATTGCCTGCGCTAGAAGATTTTTTATTGTTATTGATAAAGATAATCATATAAAAGAAAAAGAAAATTGTATAAATTTAAAGAAAGTTAATGGAGATATATCTTTTGATAATGTTACTTTTTATTATCCATATACTGATTTTTCAGTTGAATATATTTTAGAAAGTAATAATCAAATACTTGATATAAAACCCGCTCTTTCAAAATTAAATTTAAATATAAAATCTGGAAAATCCTATGCGCTAGTTGGCCATTCAGGAAGTGGAAAATCAACTATATTTAAATTATTACTAAGATTTTATGACGTAACTAGTGGTAAAATTTTAATTGATGGAAATGATATAAAAGATTTAAGTTTTAAAACTTTAAGAGATAATATTTCTTTAGTAAGTCAAGATGTTAGATTATTTGATGATACAATATATAATAATATAAAATATTCAAAAGAAAATGCTACAAAAGAAGAAATTGAATATGCTGCAAAAATGGCAAATGTTGAAGAATTTGTAAAAGATATGGAAAATGGATATGATACAAAAGTTGGACCAAATGGTTCTTTATTATCGGGTGGTCAAAAACAAAGAATATCAATAGCAAGAGCTTTATTAAAAAATAGCCCTATTTTATTGCTTGACGAAGCTACAAGTGCATTAGATCCTATATCGGAAGAACTAATACAAAATTCTTTGAAGATTTTAATGAAAAATAAAACTACAATAATTATAGCACATAGATTAAGTACAATAACTAATTGTAATCATATTTTTGTATTTGAAAATGGCAGATTAGTAGAAGAAGGAAATCATAAAGAATTGCTTTCTTTAAATAAAGTTTATAAAAATTTGTGTGATAAACAATTTAATAGCAAAATAAAAGAAAATTATGAAGAATAGTATAAAAGAAATAATAAAAAATATTTTAAAAAAAAATTGGGTACAAAATATAGTTTGCTATGTGATAGCTATTTATATGAAGTTTGTATTTTTAACATCAAAAATAGAAATTATTGGTTATACAGAAGAATATTTAAATTTAGTTTTAAATAATAAAGCAACATTTGTAATAACTTGGCATGGTAGAATTTTTATAGCTCCTATGATAGTAAAAACTTTAATGAAAAAGATAAATTATAAAAAAAAACCTTGTGTCTTAAGTTCTAAACACAGAGACGGACAATTAGCTAGTAAAACTATGAAAATTTTTAATTTTAAAGAAATATTTGGTTCCACTATAAACAAAACTAAATTATCAAAAGCGGAAGATAGTGGAGCAGTAAAATCAATTAGAATAATAATGAAAGAAATAAAAACCGGTTCAAGTATACATTTAGCACCAGATGGTCCACGTGGTCCTATTAGAAAAATAAATAGTGAAATAGTTAATATAGCAAAAAAAAATTCAACTCCAATATTTCCAGTTGCAATTAATTATTCTTTTAAAAAACAATTAAATTCTTGGGATGAATTTCAAATTCCCTTTCCTTTTGGAAAAATTTTAGTAGAATATTTGCAACCATTGTATATTAATAAAAATAGTGATTTTTGTGAAAGTAATTTAGTTTTGGAAAAAAGAATGAATAAAATTTTTGATAATGAATTAAAACTATGAATAATTAAATTTTTTTATTTTTTTAATTAATGAAATATAAAATGTATTTTTGCACTCTAATACAATTACCAATATTCAATAATGGTTTTTTTGTTCTAAAAAATGTCTCTTAACCTAAAGGTATAATAGTATTTTTAGAACAAAAAATTAAAAAAAATTAAGCCCAAATAAATTAATTATTTAAAATATATTACAACTTTTTCCATTATTCATTTCATTTACAATTTCAGATAAAGCATTATCCATATCTTCCGTACATGTATTTAATAAATCTTTTTTAAAATTTTTAAATTTTTCTGTATTATTAGCAATTTTTATAATATCTTTTTTTAATTTTTTTTCTTTTTTCAATTCTTCTGCTTTTAAATGTTTAAGTAATCCTATGACAATAGAATCATCTATTTTACCTTCTTTATAAAGTTCAACAGCAAGTTTGATTGGTGTTTTCTTTTCTATTTTTTCTTCTATATTTTTTTCTTCCATTTCTGCATTTAAATTTATGTCTTTATGTTGGAGTAATTTATAAAACATATCGGTTCTATTTCCCATAATAGCAAAATGTAATGGAGTAACATTTTTATAGTCTTTAAAATCAGTACATAAATTTACATTTATGTTTTCATGGTTAAGCAAGTAATCAAAACAACAATCATTATTATCCATTATAGTAAGAAAAATAGGTGGAATTATTATATCTTCATCTTTTATATTTACATCTATATTGTAATATATATATTCATTAAACGGATTAAATAAATTAGAAATAATTTCTGGACTTTTATCATTATCCCATTCGATAATGGCAAGAGTTAAAGGTGTCATATATAAATATTCAACTTTTAAAATAGAACAAATCTCTCCTTTAATTGTACCATCTCTATTAAAATTATCTTTTATTCTACTATTTGGATTATTAATAAAACGGTCAACCATTTTATTTTGGAGATTTTTATTATTTGTCAAGGAATAAAATTTTTTACCCAAAGCAGGATTGTTTTTTATATTTACGTCTATTTTATCATTATTAAGTAAAGTTTGAATCATACATACATCTTTATTCATAATAGTATAATGAAGAGCTGTTACGGCGCCTCTAGCATTTTTATCATTTATATCTATTTTTGGTATTTTTGTTAATTCTTCAACCATGTTATATTCTCTATTTTCAACTGCTCTATAGAAAATATTTTTTTTATAGTATTTTGCATTTATATTAATTTCAGGAAATTTTACTAATAATTCTTTGATTAATCCGATTTTTTCATTATGATCTTCTATATTATATAATAAATTATAAATTTCACCACTAAATTCATTTATATTTTTATTATGAAATTTTTCTAAAACTTTTATTAAAATAACTCTGTTTATATTTGGATTACTCTTATTTAGTTCAATTAATTGAAGTATTTTATTTTCATTATTTGTTAAATCAAAAAACTCTGGATATTCATCACATAAAAATTTAAATGTCTCTAAGTGTCCGCCAATACAGGCACTTTTTAAAATTTCATAAATAAAATTTTCATTTTTCAAAAAATTATTTTTATCCGAATAATTTGTAAGTATTTTACTTCCTTCAAATAAATAATTAATTATATCTATATCTCCACCTCTACATGCCCCTTTAAAAGCCTTTAGAATAAATTCTTTTTTTTTACCTTCTGTCAAATTAGAAAAATACTGTTCTGAAATACGAATTTTTTCTGAATCTCCACCGGAAAATACATCTTCAACTATTTCTAGTATTTTTATTTTATCTGTATTTTTTAGTGAATTATAATAATTAAGAAGGAGATATTTAAAAGTTTGAATATTTCCTTTTCCTCTACAAATAGCTCTCATTAAAAAATTTATATTTTTTTGAGGAATATTATTTGATATAATAATCTGTTGTACTTCATCTAACAATTTTTCTTCAAATTCTTTACTAAGTTTTGTATATTTCATTAAAATATCAAATACTTTTAAGATATTTCTTTTCGGTAAGAACTTAAATTCTGGTGAAAAATCAAAATTACCACTCTCCAAAATATTTATAAGTATATAATGAATTAATTCTTCATTATATTGTATTAATTCTAAAAAATTATTATACTTAGTAATGATTCCACCTTTTGTAAAAAAAACTTTTTCTTTATTATAATTACAACTTAAAATATCATCTTTATAATTACGAAATGAAAATTCAGTTTCTCTATTATTAATGTTTATAGAAATTTTTTCTTCTACATCGTTTAAACCATATTCATCCTTTTCTTCTTCTGTAGAATCATCTGTTAAATCAAAAGCTTTCAACATAGTTTCTTTATCTTCTTCTGAATATGGTTCAATTTCTACATTTCTTGGATGGCTAAAAAATTTTTCTATTATATAATTATCTGTCATAAATCTTTTCCACTATTTTTTGTTAAAACTATCCTAGTAGGATACTAAATTTTTTTTAAAAGTCAACTATTTTTAAGCACTTAGGCACTTCACCCCTGTTTCTTAACTTTTACTCATTATATTGATATAACATTATAATATATATTATACAAGTTAATAATAGGGGAAAAATAATAATATGATAAACAAATGTCCTTACCGTAATAGTGAAAGAATAAATAAAAATGGTCATAAATGTAATAAGCAAAGGTATGTCTGTAGAAATTGTTCTAAATCCTTCTGTGAACTTGATGCAAGAGTAAAAAGACCATTAGAACAGAGAAAATTATGCTTAATATTATATAGTTTAGGTTTATCTAAAAATTCCACAAAGGAAACTATAAAATTATTACTATATAAAAAATATCGAACCTACATATAAACTATATAGACATAAATATAATTAAAATTCATTAATTATTTATTTATTAAGAATGGAGGCCAGAGACGGAATCGAACCGACGCATGGGAGTTTTGCAGACTCCAGCATTACCACTTTGCTATCTGGCCTTAATCATAATTATAAATTAATATATTATTAATTATTTGTCAAGGAATTATTTTGATTTTGTACTGGTTCACATCATTTGGGAAAAACTTTCCTCATTTTTACTTTTATATTTATTAATATATTTCATAGGACTTAAATAGTCAATAGATGAATGAGGTCTTTTATTATTAAGGAGGTAATACATATAGTTTTATATTATTATCTTTACATCCCTCTTCAAAACAAGGACCGAATGTTGGAAAATAAAAGTTTACTTTTATTTGACAACTTATGTCCGCAGTTTGCCGTAGGAAAGTATTTCATAAATTCCTTCACTTTGTTACGGTAAACTTCGGTAGAATGATAAATTAAAATGATTAAGTAAAAAATATCATTTTCCCACCTTGTTTTCACTTCCTCCATCTATCTGTATACTTTTAATTCTGAAGGGAAATTTCTTTTTATAGTATGTATATTCTTTCATTAATTACCTCATTTTTAATTATTAATATTTTTTGTTAAATTAATTATAAAAATGAGGTAAAATTTTTTCAAAGTTTTTCCCAAATGATGTGAACCAGTACAATTTTTAAATTTTTCTTGACTTTAAAATTCAATTACATATAATATTAAATATTAATTTTTATAACTTTAAAAAAAATAATTTTAATTAAAAAATATGAGCACTATTGATTTATCTGAACACTTTACATATAGGAAATTATTATGGTTTGTTTTACCATGTATTCTTATGTTTTTAGTAGATACAACCTACGGTATGATAGACGGATTTTTTGTATCTAAAATAGCAGGCAAAAATGCTTTTGCTTCACTTAATTTAATTATGCCATTACTAACCGCAATTGGAACATTAGGTTTTATGTTTGGCGCCGGAGGAAGTGCTCTTATATCTGCTGTGTTAGGAAAAAATAAAACAGAATTTGCAAAAAAAATTTTTACTATGATAATTGATGCTATTATAGTAGTTGGCATAGCTTTATCTGTTATAGCCTTTATATATATGGAAAAAATATCAATTTTTTTAGGTGCAGATGAGAATTTAATCGATGGATGCGTTATATATGGAAAAATTTTAGTTTGTTCAATACCATTTTTTATATTACAAAATGCTTTTAATAGTTTATTAATAACTGCAGGGAAAAAAAGTTACGGACTATTTTTTATAATTATGACTGCAATTTCAAATATAACACTCGATATAATTTTAATATATAAAATGGAAATGGGACTTGTTGGTGCTGCTATAGCAACTGGTTTTAGTTATTTTATAGGTGGTTTAATGCCTCTTTTATATTTTTTAAGTGGAAAGAATAAAATTTTATGTTTTGTAAAAACAAAAATAAATTCTAAAATATTGTGGAAAATATGTTCTAATGGTTCTTCTGAAATGGTTTCTAATATTTCAATAGCAATTGTATCAATAGTTTATAATTTACAACTTATGAATATTATGGGTTCAAATGGAACAGACGGAGTTGCGGCCTATGGTGTGATTAGTTACTTAAATTGTGTTTTTCTTGCAATCTTTTTAGGTTTTTCATCGGGCTCTATTTCTATAATTGGTTATAAATATGGAGCAGAAGATAAAAAAGAATTAAAAAACATTTTTAGAAAAAGTATAATTTTTATATTTTTTATTGGCTGTTTAATGGCAATTTTAGCTAATATATATGCGTATGAATTAGCTTTTATTTTTACTGGTTATGATGAAAATTTATATCAATTAACAGTTAATGCTATTAAAACATATTCAGTATCTTTTGCACTTTGTGGATTTAATATTTTTGGTTCTGCATATTTTACTGGATTAAATGATGGGAAAACTTCTGCGTTGATATCGTTTTTGAGAACTTTTATATTACAAATACCATCTATATTTATTTTACCATCTATATTTGGCACAGAAAGTATTTGGGCATCAATTATATTTGCCGAAGGTATAACACTTATTATAACAATATTTTTATTTATCAAATCTAATAATAAAGAATTTGAAAAAGACAGAATTACTATAATAAAAAATATCTGGGAAAATAACGATAAAAAAGTAAAAGAGAATATATCCAATTCCATTACTGAAAATAATAATAAAAAAGATGATGACAATTTAAAAAATGATTCTGAAAAGGATGGGAAAGAAAATAATGATGAAACAAAATTAGTCAGTTTTGGTTCTTAGAAAATTAATTATTTTTTTTACTAAATATAAAATTTAAGGATTTATTATGGAAAAAAAGGAATATCAAAATAATGAAGATAAAACTAAAATTAAAAAAGTAAGTGAATTATTAAAAGATAATAATTTAATGAATCAAAAAATAATCCCACATAGTGCTATACTATCTAATATAAAAGACACATTTGATTTATATAATAATGATAAAAATAAAGATAAAATGTCTAATAATATCAATAGGAATATTTAATATAAACTATAATTTATTTTTTCCTAAATATTCCCTTTATTAAAAGTTAAAGCTAATAAAAAACCAAAAAACCTAATAGTAAATAATTTTAATAATAAAACATATCATAATATCACATATATAGCACCACATTGGAAAATAGAAAAATATTAAAATTCAGATCCGTAATCGTTATTTTTAAAAAAGATAAAAATTAAAAAAGTATGTATATATAATATATATTAATGCATGGAATCCACTTTTTTTCTTTAAGCCACTCTTTTACCTTCTTTTTTATTTTTATTTTTACTTCTATCTTTATCTTTAATCTCTTTTATTA
>CATOJU010000015.1 GCA_951800555.1 uncultured Rickettsiales bacterium
ATTTTATTCATTATATATTATTTAAAATTCACTGTCTTGCTCATCGTTTTTATTTTCTTTTCCACTACCATTATTATTACTTTCCCCTTCCTTTTTCTCCTCCTCTTCTTCTTTGCCCTCTTCTTCCTCTTTTTTCTCCTCTTTTTTTGAACCTTTTCTATTTTCCAGAAGTTGATCAATTTTATTACGAGCAGTATTATAAGCCATTTTTCCACCGTAATCTTTCATTTTATTAGCTATATCT
Organism: uncultured Rickettsiales bacterium; assembly: GCA_951800555.1. Lineage (GTDB taxonomy): Bacteria > Pseudomonadota > Alphaproteobacteria > Rickettsiales > UBA1997 > CATOJU01. The sequence goes on from CATOJU010000015.1 coordinate 245, forward strand.
GTACCAGTTTTAGCAGTTTTATTTAGTACATCTTTCAAGCTAAAGCTTAATACATTACCAAGAGTATCGCTGCCGATAGATTCAAATATTGCGTTAGTTAAATTACCTATATATGGGATAAATTGATTAAACATAAATATTATAACTAATAAAAATACTATATCTATAAAACAATTAAAAAAGCTAATTGCCATTTTTCCAACAGTTTGAAAACCTGTAAAATCTTCTATTAAGAAGTTTAATATTCCAAAATTTGTTCTTCCGGTTTTAGCTGAAGATTTCATAATACATATTAAAGATTTTTTAGATAAATTTATTACTTCACCCCTAGATACTTCTTTACAAGATTGTTCATCTTTTTCAGTACTTACATAATAAAATTCATTCTCATTTATTTTACATATTTTACCACAATAAAGATTTCTCATAGGTTCATTTTTTCCGAAGAATACTGCATCTCCAACAAAATATTTATCAAATAAAGTGAAGAATAAAAACATACACATTATTAAAAATAATTGACTAAATATATTAGAAACTATTACTTTTAGCCATTTAATAAAATTACCTTTTGTTCTTTCGAATAAATATAAAGGTATCATTATTGGAGATAAAAACAACAATACTGTTATAATAAATGCCGAAGTTATAAATGAAAATGAAGTATTTATTATAAAATATAATAATGACATAAATAATAATGCTAAAGGTAACATTAAAATTACCATAATACCGCAACTTAAAATACCTATTATAAAGAAAGATAAAATAGGTGGTGTTGTTTTATTCCCAATAAAAATACCAAAATATCTAGCTAATTTACAATCTAAAGTATCAAACACGGCCAAATATTTTCTGCTACCATATTCGCTATAATTATTATTAATTTTATCACTTTGTATAAAATGACAACCTCCGTATTTATGGTCAGTATAATCAGGGTCTTCATTAACTAAATCCATACCCAAAACAGCTATTCTATTAAATACTGTATATACACCGCTAAATACTGGTGATATCCAATTTGTACTAATAGCAAAATAGGAAACAATAGTTACTTTTAAAAGGAATTTTATTATTTCTTCTGGTGAATGGAATCCTTTTCCAAAAACCATATAATTGTAACCATATAATACAAAAGCTAAAGCTAATAAAGCTTTTACTATATTTAAAATGTATTTTCTAATTTTAAAAAATGGAGCTGGATATACATTTTCATCTAATTTTTGACCTTTAATATACTTTTCTCCGGTATAGACACATTTATTATTTTCTACTGGCTCTTCTTTACCATCAATACATTTTGTATGTCCTGCTGTATTTAATAATATATTTTTAGCTGTTTCTGTAATACATTCAACTAAGGGGGCTGATAAAAATATTGAAGTACCAGTTCTATTATAAAGTGTAGAATATCCATCGTAATTATGTGATGAACCAACCATATTTAGGCATGCTTCATCTATATAAGGATTTGTATCTGGTAATTCTCTTTCAAAAAATGGGGTTATTGTGACGCAATGTCTGTTTAATTGACAGAAATTTGATGGTCTATTATAACATTCATAGTAAAATTCTTTTTTTACACCTTCAATTCCACTCTCTTTATCTGTATCTTCATAATAACATCTTCCTTTACAGGTTTTTGTACCATCCTCGCTAAACTCACAATATAGTTCTTCATTTTTTTTTGTTATTTTTTCATTTTTTGTATCTTCATAACATACTCCTTCATTATTACATTCGACTTTAACATCTGTTTTATAGCTTGGTTTAAATTCTGCTCCATAACTTTCTGTGCCTCCTCCTATATAGAAATTATATGGACATAAATTATAGGTTTCAACACAATATTTATTATCAGTATATAATGATTTTCTTATATTTAGAATAATATTATTTCCTCCTTTATTGTCATCCGATATTTCATCTTGATTTGTTGTTGTTGATTTAATTTCTCCGTTTTCATCACAAATATTATCATAAATGTTATTTATTTGATATTGTTTTTCTTCTTCAGACATACTTGAATTACTTAATTGTGATGTTATAGTTTCTTTCATTGTTGTACAATCCATTTTTTCATCACTTTCTTTTAATTTTTCGCCAACATCAATCTTTGTTTTAATTTTACATTCTGATCCAGAATCTTTATCACACATTTTATAAGTACTTTCACTTTCTTCATTATTAACAATACAAATTAATTTTTGACTTGCATTTATACAACAATTATAGGCAGTTCTATATTCTTCAGTATTTTTTACTAAAAATCTATCACAGGCAAAATTTGCTGGTTCACTACCTCTAAAATAATATAGTTGATGGGAATTTCCAGCAGCATTCTTACCTAAATAAGCTATTCTTTCTTCTCTTGGATCGTGACAATTACTATAGGCAAATTCTACACCGCCATATTTATATTCTCTATATTGTTGTCTTAGAATATTAGCATAACCATCTAATGTTGATGCTGGTATATCATTACTTGTTGTAATATTAAAAAGTTTTTTACATATTTTTTGATTTCTATTTTCAAAACATTCATTTAATAGATATTCATAGGATCCAAAGAAGGCTCCTTTAATGGGGAAATTATCTTTTATATCATTAAATTCTAATAATGTTTCTTTTATATCATTTTTATGATCTTCATATATTGAATCATTTCCGTAAACATTCCAATTATCACCACATAAAGATAAATTATCAAATGCTTTTTTTGCAATTTTAAATCTAGTTTCTGATATAGCTATTTTAATTATGTAAGCTAATATACTTATACCTAAACTAATAAATAAACGAACCTTCGTATCAATACTCTTTAATGATAAAATAACAGTTATTACAGTGCATGATGCTAAATCAGTAAAATAAAAAGGTCCACAATATTTCATATTACCAACATCCACATTATAGTCATCTTCATCTAAAATCATTTCTTGAATATCCTCTAAAACACCAATACCAATTAGAATGGAAATTGTTCCAAGTGCACCTAAAAGACTTTTACCAGTACTATTTGAACCAGATGATTTTATGCTTTTTAAAAATGCTACACACATAATTGGTTGTAAAAGTACACTAACTAAAATATCCCATCCGAAAGAAGCAGTATTTTGTAAAATAATATTAGCTTCTTTTTTTATTTTACTAAAAAAAGGATCATTAGAACTAATTTTTTCTGTTGAATCATCTCTATTGGGGTATCTTCTTAAATTACCAACTTTACATGAAAAACCAGTTTCAGGATTAAATCTAAAATCTATTTCTCTTTTATCATTAGTATTCTCTCCTTGCAACGGAAATCTTCTAATTCTATCCCTTACCCCAGGTAAATTAGTTTTTAATGAACTAGCAAAACATTCTTCTATACCATAAAATAAAGTATTAAAAAATAAAATAAACATTAATAAACATTTTGCAAATCTATCTATATTTTTCCTATACATTTTTTGACCTCTTATAATAAATATCTATCCAATCATCTGGTTTATCACTTCCAACTTCTTTTATTATTTCATTCATTAAAATAACAGTTTCTGCTCTACCAGACAGTACTCTTATAACATCACCCATACCATTTAAATCAATTCTTGCTATTACTCCACCTTGATCTTGTTTTACTAAAAAATATCTTAATCCTGGATCTGTTGTTTTTATTAATTGAAATTCCCTTTCACTTAACATAAATGCTGTTTTATATACTTCTGTTGCCTTTAAATTTGGTAAATATATTTGTGTTGCCGTTTGTTGTACTAAAGTATCTGAAATACTACTCTTTGTAGCATCTTCCACTGATTGTGTAGCAAATACAACAAAAGCATTCAATTTTCGGAACACTTTTAACCAGTCTTTTATTTTTGGTGCAAATACTGGGTTATCAATTAAAGCCCATGCTTCATCTAGAATAATCATTGTTGGTGAACCATCTAAAGAACTTTGAATTCTATGAAATAAATATAATAAAACAGGACTTATACTTTTTTTATCTTTTAAAATTTCCCCCATTTCAAATCCAAATACAAGGGAAGAAAAGAAATCAATTATATCTTCATCGTTGTCAAATAGTTTTGAATGAGAACCTTCACTATGCCACATTTCCAAACGTCCTGCTAAAGAACCAGGACCGCCCATACCTAAAAAAGGTGCTATATTTCTTAATTTTCTTTTTTCAAAAGGTAATCTATAATTACCGTTTATAGCTTCTGTTATTCTTTCCATATCTTCGGCTGTTATAGATTCTCCATTTACAGTTAAAAGAACTGTTAACCATTCTATTAAAAATGCTCTATTTTCAGCATTATCTGCTAATTTTAAAGGATTAAATCCAGAACATCTACTAGATTCTAGAACTGAATATTTCCCTCCTAAAGCTCTAATAAATATTTCTGCACCTCTATCTTTATCAAAAAAGAACATTCTACAGTTAAATTTTTGTGCTTGTGCGCATAAAAAATTCATCATTACAGTTTTACCAGCACCAGTAGGTCCTATTATCATAGTATGACCTACATCTCTTACGTGAAAACTAAAAAAATATGGAGTTCCTGATACAGTATTTAAAACAGTACAGGCATCACCCCAATGATTTCCAACTCTTTTTCCGGATGGATAATTATGAAAAGAAGCGAAACTTGCCAAGTTTAATGTATTTACTGTACTTTTTCTAACAACATATTTATGATTACCAGGTAATTGAGACCAAAAACAAGCTTCCATATTCATTCTTTCTCTAATTGCTGTAATACCTACATTTGAAAATTCTACTACTGCCATAGAAACGGCATTTTCAACTGTTTTTAAAGAATCTTCGAAACAACATATACTTAAATGATGACTTCCAAAAGCAAATCTGCCACCCATAGCAGCATCTAAAGCTTCATCGATTTCTCTAATTTGTGAAACTGCTACATCATCCGCTTGAATCATACGTCTTTGTTGTAATTGCATATTACTAATAGCTATCATTCTATTAATATATACATATGATTGACATATTATAAATTCGAATGGCATTTGTAAAAAACCATCTAAAATACCAGCGTTAGTAGATGGTCTATATTCTTTTACAGAAGCTATAGCCCCAAATTTTGTACCAGATGGTCCCATAGATTCAAATACTTTTGCACCAAAATATAATCTATTCGTTTGTAAATAATGATCTATTGAAACTGGGGATAATCTGTAATTTTGTATTTGTCCACAATTTACAATAATACCCAAAAATTTTAATATTTCTGAATATACAGAATCTCCAACTTCTTTTAAAGAAAGTAATTCGGGTTTATAATTAGAAAAACCATTTAAAACCCTTTCTGTTATTTCATTAATTTCAGATATAGCATCAGCAAATGCTTTATTTTTAGCTGATTTATCAGCTTTATTTCTTAATTTTTTGAATATATTCCCTATTTTAGCAATTCCTGCTGTATCTTCTTTTCTTACTATACTTATATAATGTTCATTTATGAAACTTCTATCTCCAGTATGTCTATCTTTCCATTCTTTATTTAATCTTTTAGCAAAAACATTAGTGTAATCACCTCCAGGATATGCCTCTTCTCTTCTTCTAATTGTATGAAACCATAGGGCAAAGTTGCCCGATGCCATACCTTTTAATAAATTATTTCTTGCAGCTTTTTTTATATCTATATCTTCATCATCGGCCGTTTCAAATGCAAAACCGCCAATTTTGATGACTTTAAGCAAACTATTATCTTTTAATAAAATTGTTTCATCGTTACAATGTAGATAATATGGAATATAATCCGAAGATGTTCTTTCTTTTGATAGACGCTTTTGTTTACAAGCTAAATAACTATTTATCATATTCCCCCCTAATATACATCATATGAATTTACTCCACCGTGAAATGTTTTATTAGGGCACATATTAAAATTGCTTGTTTTCATTATAAGTAATTCAAGCATAAGAGGTTCTTTTAAACAAATAAAGTACGCTATACCGTGTAATGTTGGCATCATTACTATAAGATATATAAAATTACTTGTTATAATAAAAGCCATTACTGAACCAACAGCATTTAATGCGGCATAAACATATGTTACCCCCAATATCATACTTGGTCTTGTAAGTCCTAAAAATAAAGGATCTGCTTCTATCTTTCCCCCAGCCATAAAAACAATTTAGTGTTATCGTTGGTATAAATATAATATTTGATTTCAAAAAATCAAGTTATTTATGAGTTAAAAATAAAATTTTTAGGTAATAATAAAATAGAAGTAAAATTTTTGAAAAATAGAGTTTTTATAAAAGAATGATTAAAATTATTGAAAATTTTTTATGCAGGAATTATTTTTATAATATAGATTTTATATTTGGTTGCAATGTTTCTATAATATCATTAATATCTTTATTAGTATTTATATTTTGTAACATTGTTTGTTCAAATGTTAGACCTTGTTTCTCATTTTTTAATTTTTCTAAATTATTTTCTGTTTTTTCTTTTGTATTGTCTATCCAATTATTGTCTACTGTAGCAATAGCTGCGGTGTGTTCCTCATTATTTTTATAGGAATTAATGTTTTCTAATTTTTTAATTAAACCTTTATCATATAAAATAGATAATATTTTAGCATGTCTTATTCTTTCTCTAAGAGCATAATAGTTAATATTATTATATTCATTATTTTGTTCATTCTCAACTTTATTATTTCTAACTTTTAGTGTTTCAAGTCTTTTTATTAATGAATCTAGTTTATTTGTCATTTCTAATATATATTTATATTTTTCTCGACTTTCTGTATCACTACATTTTTGTTCTAAAATTTTTGAAAAATCTAAAATTTCTTTTAGAGATGATATTGATTGAGAAAATTTTAAAATAGGAAGAGGAGCTATACCTAATCTTCTATTGTGTTTATATTTTTTATTATTTCTATCTATCATAGGTTCATCAATTAAACTTTCATATGGTTGTTCTGGATTTATAAATTGTATTTTTTTATCTTCCGTAGGAAAAAATTGTTCTAAATATTTTGAAAATTCTTTAATTGAATCGAATTTTTCCAACATTTTTAAAAAACTATCTATTTCCCTTATAGCTATAGCCCTACAGCTTGAACGATCTGTTTGTTGTAAAAAACTCCCAATAGAATAAAAATCGATATTTTTATCATTGCAATAATTCCATCCCATTGAATCAAACATAAAAATTTTTTTATCCATTATAATATATGGAACTACATGACCACTTTTATCTTCTTTTTTAGAAAAATCATCTGTTAATATAAAATGTGCTTTGCCATCATCTTTAGAATTATATACAATATTTTCTATTTTATTATTTATTTCTTTTATGGAATCAAAATTTGTATTTTCTGGTGTTATATAATGAAGTTCTACATTATTATGAGTTGGAGAATGTTTCGCTAAATTATAAATCATCATATTAAATATGCCATTTTTTGCTAAAGAAGGGAAGACAAAATCTAATTGTTTTTTTTCCATTAATAATTGTAGTTCCTTAACCTCACTAATATTTTCATCATAGTATTGAGTTGATAGTAATTTATTATCAATTAATTTTTTGAATTCTTCATATGTAAAAATAAAATTATCAATTTTTATTTCTTTAAATTTTGAATTTGGTTCTTGTTTTGTTTTCAGACACTCTTTCCATTCTAAGAAAATTTCGGCAAAATCTAATATATCTTTTTGATCTAAATTCAAGTGCGATACTTGATTTTTTATATCTAATATATCATTCTTAGTATATCTTTTTTCGTTTTCTCCAGTCATTTTTTCTCCTATTATAGTTAATATTGTTTGTTTTTATATAAAAAATATAAAAATATTTTAAAAAAACAACAAAAATTTTATCCATTTTTTAGAAGGGAATTTTATAGGGAGTGAAAAACTTAATAATATTTTATATTAATAGTAGACAATACAAAAAATCTAAAAAATCAATACTTAAAAGTTAGTAGATAAATACTTATTTATTATATTTATAAATAAGTATTTTGATATATTATATAAATAAATTACTTTTTTCTATTATTTCAATACCATTCATATATGGTACAAGAACATCCGGTACTTTTATACTACCATCTTTTCTTTGATAATTTTCCATAATAGCAATTATAGTTCGTCCAATTGCTAACGCAGAACCATTTAAAGTATGAACAAAATCAATTTTTCCATCACTTTCTCTTCTATATCTTGCATTCATTCTTCTTGCTTGAAAATCCCAACAATTAGAACAACTTGATATTTCTCTATAGGTATTTTGTGCAGGCAACCATACTTCATGGTCATAGGTTTTTGATGATGCAAAACCAGTATCTCCACTACATAATAACATAACCCTATACGGAATATTTAAAAGTTCTAAAATTTCATCCTCAATACTCGACATTCTGTCGTGTTCTTCAATAGATTTATCTGGAGTTGTAATGGAAACCATTTCAACTTTTTTAAATTGATGTTGCCTTAACATACCTCTTGTGTCTTTTCCAGCAGAACCGGCTTCACTTCTCCAACAAGGAGTAAAAGCAGTTAATCTTATAGGTAAATCTTTTTCATTAACAATTCTATTATTTAACCAATTAGTCATAGTAACTTCACTAGTTGGAATTAGCCACATATTATCAACTGTATGATAGGCATCTTCCGAAAATTTTGGTAAATTACCAGTTCCAAACATTGCCTCTGTTTTTACAAAAAATGGTATTGAAGTTTCTCTATAGCCATATTTCCCAACTATATCAAGAAAAAAATTTGAAAGTGCTCTTTCTAATTTTGCTAATCCGTCAAATAATGCTGTTGATCTGGAACCACATAATTTTGCTGTTTGTTCAAAATCCATTTGTCTTAAATTTTCACCTAATTCATAATGTGCTTTTGGTTCAAAATCAAACTTCGTTGGTTCAGAAAATTTTTTTACTATAACATTATCAGTGTCGTCTTCTCCGAAAGGTACACAATCTTGTAAAATATTGTCTGTTGTAATTAATATATTATAAAGCGTTGAATCTTTTTCATCTCCAATTAAAGTTTCTAGATTTAATATTTCTTTATTAATATTGTCAACTTTATTTTTTAATTCACTATAATCTTGACCTGAATTTTTTAATTTTCCAATTTCTTTTGATAAAGAATTCCTATTTGATTGTAATTCTTGTAATTTTGTTAAATCTACTTTTCTTTTTTTGTCTAATTCTATTATTTTTTTTGCTTTTAATGATAAACCTCTTTTTTCCATAGCTTTATCGAACGCTTCAGGATTTTCTATAATCCATTTTAAATTTAGCATAGATTTGAATAATTAATTGTGATGATTAAATATTTATATCTTTTTTTTATTTTTTCAATAGAAAAAGTTTATTATTAGCTAATCGCTATTAAAATTTTTATTTATATTATTTTTATTATTTATATCATTTTAAGATTAAAATTATTTAGTATTTTACTGTCTAATAATTTTTTATACGTAAAGTCTACTAAACTATAATTTTACTTTGAAATTTTATAAATTATAAAAATTAGCAAAATTTTTAAAAATTTGTTCGGTTTCTTCAATTTTTATTTTATCAACCAATTTATCTTCATCTGTCATTAATCTCCAATCCTTAACACCTCCTTTTACTCCAAGATTAGCAAAGAATTCTCTATAATTTATTCCATTTTTAATTAAATCTATCCTATCTGCGTAATTTATAGTCCTAAGAACATACATTTCTTTATTTTCTTCAAAATATAAATATTGCCCATCTTCTTTAAAGATTTTTCTTACTTCTAGAAAATTTTCAATTTTTTGAATATTTATATCTCTATTTTTTCCTAAAAACTTTTCTATTCTATCTTTTATAAAATTTATTTCTTTATATTCAGTTGATTTTCTAGGAATAAAATGCATATGGGCGTGAAAAACACTTTGTAATATTACACCATTTTCTACCATAAAAGGTTGATATAGATATTTAGTTAAAAATTCTATAAGTTTTTCTTTTAGATGTAAAAATTCTTCAGTCCACTCCGGATTAAAATCCCCCATACATTTATAATGATCTTTTGTTATAATCATTACATGTCCCGGGGCAACAATTCCTACACCAATTTTTATACAAAAATTTTTAGTTTCAAAAACTATATCGCCTTTTTTATAATCTCTACAAAATACACAGTTTTCCATTTTATTTATAATTTATTAATAACTTTTAGCAATAATAACTTTATTTTCTAATTCAAAAGGCATACATCTATAGGAAAGACTATATTTATTCATAATTTTTTCAAGTTTTTCGTCTTTCCAAAGATTTTTGTCTAAAGAAACAAAACAAGTTTTATTCTCAAAAATATCAATAATATCATCAATTTTATCGACTGCAATTATATTGTCATAAAGATTTTTTTTACTTTTTTCTAGCAAATCATTTTGCATTTCTTCTAGAATTGTTTTATAAATTTCGGCGAACTCTTCAAGGGATTTAGAATTTTTTTCATCCAATTTATCTCTTCTAACATAGAATACAGTATTGTTTTCAATTTCTTTAATTCCTATTTCCATTCTTATAGGGGCCCCTTTTCTAATCCAATTCCATTTTTTCTCTGCAGATTCCTGTTGACTTAAATCTATATAACAATCATCACCTAAAGTATTTTTAATTTTATTACAATATTCTAGAATTCTTGTTCTATTTTCTTCATTATGCAATACTGGAATTATAACAACTTTATAGGGCGCAATTTTTGGAGGTAAAACAAGACCATTATCATCACTGTGGCTCATAATTATAGCTCCCATTGTTCTTGTTGAAAATCCCCAAGAAGTACTATAGGCATATTGTTCTTGCATATTTTCATTATTAAATTTTATATTACAAGATTTAGTAAAATTTTGACCTAAATTATGACTAGTACAAGCCTGCAAAGCTTTGCCATCTTGCATCATAGATTCTATTGTATATGTATTTAAAGCACCTGGGAATTTCTCATCTTCCGTCTTTTTTCCCATTAATCCATTAATAGCAAGGAAATTTTCAAACATCCAATGATAAACTTCTTTTAACATTATCATTGCATCATTTTCAGCTTCTTCTGCTGTTTTAAACACATTATGCCCTTCTTGCCATAAAAATTCACTTGTCCTTAAAAATAATCTAGGTCTTAATTCCCATCGCATAACATTAGCCCATTGATTAATTTTAAAAGGCAAATCTCTATAGGATTTTATCCATTTAGAAAAACTGTCACCTATAATAGTTTCGCTAGTAGGTCTTATTACGTATGGTTGTTCTAATTCTCCGTCTGGTATTAATTTTCCATCTTTAGCCACAAGTCTATGATGTGTAACAACTGCTGTTTCTTTTGCAAAACCTTCTATATGTTCCGCTTCTTTTTCTAAAAATTCTAAAGGAATCAAAAGTGGAAAATAGGCATTTTGAACTCCAAATTCTTTAATTTTTTTATCTAATATATTTTTAATATTTTCCCAAATAGCATAACCATAAGGTTTTATTACCATACATCCTCTAACACAGGAATTTTCTGCTAAATCTGCTTTATTTATAACTTCTTGATACCATTCTGGAAAGTTGTCTTTTCTAGTGTTGTTTAATGCATTTTTTGACATTTTTTTAATTGAAATTGCTTTTTAATTTTGAATTAAAAATAATATTTAAAATGAATATGTCAAATTATTTTTGCGTTTATTTATAAAAATTTTTAATAGACCTCCTGCATAAAACTATATATAAATATCAATAATATCTAAATATTTTTAGGTTTACTTATGTTTATGATTATTTTATTCTTTAATTTTCCATTATTTATGTCATTCCAGATTAGAATTACTTGACAATTTATTGTCTAGTAATTCTTAATGTGGAAAACAAGGCAGGAAAATGATATGCTTGCATAATCATTTTAGCTTGTCGTCCTGCTGCCATTTGCCGGAACGAAGTGGAGGAATCTAGTAATATAAAATGTGTTAAATATAGAAAAATTACTAAACTTTTTTGTATTTATTCTTTAATTTTCCATTATTTATGTCATTCCAGATTAGAATTACTTGACAATTTATTGTCTAGTAATTCTTAATGTGGAATCCAGAAATATAAAAAGATGTTAAATATAAAAAAGTATTTTATAGGTTTTTTTATATTATAGAATATAAAAAATTATTAATATTCTTTTTTTTATTAAAGTAATTTAATTACTAGATTCCACATTAAGAATTTCTAAATAAACAAGTTTATTAAGAAATTCTAATCTGGAATGACATAAATAATGGAAAATTAACAAAATAAACATACTTATAAGAAAACATAATCTGGAATGACATAAATAAAG
>CATOJU010000016.1 GCA_951800555.1 uncultured Rickettsiales bacterium
TTTGTATAATAAAGATATAATATATCCAGATTTAGTCATAAGAACAGGTGGTGATTTAAGATTAAGTAATTTTTTATTGTGGGAAGTGAGTTATTCTGAATTGTATTTTACTAATACTTTATGGCCAGATTTTGATGAAAAGGCGTTAGATTTGGCAATTGATAATTTTAAACACAGGAAACGAACTTATGGAGAAAGAAAAGCTAAAAGATAGATTGATTAATGGTTTTAAATCAACTATCACTAAAATAAAAATTGAAAATATTGCAGACATAAATATAATGAACTTTTTTATTTTTGTTTTTGTTCTTTATTTTGCAGTATTTTTTTCTAAAAATCTTTTTATATTTTTAATTATAAATTTAGTAATTATACTGACAAAAATTATATTTAAAAATAATGAAGATTATAAAAAATTAAAATATATATATATCTTAGTTCCAAGTTATTCTCTAATTTATATAGCGATTATTGAAAAATCAATTGATATTTTATTATGGTTGTTTTTACTAATAATTTCTATTAAAATTTCTATTTTTATGTTTAAGAATACTTTTGAAAATATTATATTTTCAGAAAAAAATGTTTTAATTAATTATATCGGTTCTTTACCAGTTGGGATATTTATAGGTTTAATTTCTGCTCTATTATTAAAACAAAAAATAATAATATTTGTAGTTATAAACATAATTTTGACTATTTTAATAAATTTACAAGAAAAATTTTCTGATAAAATTAAAGTATATGTAGATAATATAGAAGAAAATAAATATTATAAATATTTAATTTATAACTATAACAATTTAATTTTTACAGCTACATTTGTAGCATTTTTGATGTTAATTAATTTTATTAAATAATGAAAAAAATATTTTTAACCACTATTATTTTATTAAACTTTTTAAATAATGCTTTTTCAAAAGAAATTATTTATATGTCTTTAAAACCGAATAAAGTTAATTTAAGAAGTGGACCAAACAAAGATTTTTCAATACTTTATACCTATAAATTAAGATTTATGCCAGTAAAAATTGTTGGGGAATATGATAATTGGTTTAAAATTATTGATAAAGATGGGGATAGTGGTTGGATAAGTGAACAATTATTGTCAAAAGCTAGAACAATTATAACTTTAAACGATATGCAATTACTATATTCAAACTATAATAAAGAAGCCTATCCAACCCATAGAGTAGAAAAAAATGTAATAGCAAAATTATTAAAATGTAAAGAAAATAGATGTAAAGTAAAAATAAAAAAAATTAAAGGTTGGCTTGACAAAAATACAATTTGGGGTTATGATGAAACTTAATAATAATTTATAATTTATGATAGGAAAACTAACTGGATTTGTTGATATTGAAACAGAAGATTTTATAATATTAAATGTTAATGATGTTGGTTATAAAGTTTTTTGTTCTACAAAAGTATTAAATATTTTACACAATAACAAAGATAAAATAAATTTATTAATTGAAACTGTTGTAAAAGAAGATTCTATTGCACTTTTTGGTTTTAATACAATTGAAGAACAAGAATGTTTTAATACCCTTTGCAAAGTAAGCGGTGTTGGGCCTAAAGTTGCTTTAAAAATAATGAGTATTTCTACACCGAAAGAAATAATTACAGCTATAATAAATAATGATAGTAAAGTATTTTGTAGAACTTCTGGTATTGGACCAAAAGTTGCAGTTAGAATTATACACGAATTACAAAATAGCCAAATGGTTAAGGGATTTGATATTATAAAAAATGTAAATACTGTTAATTCTATTGAAGAAAACGAAGATAATAAAAAAATAATAAATGATGCTATTTTAGCTTTGGAAGGATTAGGTTATCAAAAAAATATTGTAAAAAATATAGTTGTAAAAATTATTGTTGATAAACCATATCTGACTTTAGAAAGTTTAATAACAGAAAGTTTAAAAAAAATAAATAATTTTTAGATTATAAAAAATAGTAATTAAAAATTTAAAAAATTTTTAATTCTAAAAATAAAATTAAATCTACAGCAATAAAAAATTATTGATATCTTAAAGCTTCTATTGGATCTAATCTTGTGGCTTTTAATGCAGGAACTATACCAGATGCTACCCCGACAATTATAGCTATTATTATCGAAATTACTATTGTAAAAATACTTATAGGTACAGTTTTATCAAAAATAACACCACCTATTTGTGAAAGAATAATTCCAAGTATCATACCAATTAAACTCCCACACATAGAAATCAATATTGATTCAAATAAAAATTGTATAGTAATATCACTTTCCTTTGCCCCTATGGCTTTTCTAATACCTATTTCTCTTGTTCTTTCAGTTACGGAAACTAACATCATATTCATAATTCCTATACTACCAACAAAAAGTGAAATTGATGCTATAGAAGCTAATAAAATTGATAACATAATACCAATATTACTAATTTTTTCACTAATTTCTTTTAAATTCATTACTTCAAAATCATTATCTTCATAATTTTTTAAATTATGTCTTTCTTGAAGTAAAGCTTCTACTCTTTTTTCAACATGTTTTAAAGTTTCTTCACTTTCACTAGTCAACATTATCATAAATACCAAATCTGGAAATCTATTACTTGTTAATCTTCTTTTTACGGTAAATATTGGCGCTATTATAGTATCATCTTCATCGTTTCCACCCATTCCACTACCTTTTTCTTTTAATACCCCAATAACAGTAAATGGAACATTTCTAATTCTTATAGTTTCACCAATAGGGTTTTGTCCTTCCATAAATAAATTTTCTACAACAGTTTTTCCTATAACCGCATAGGTGGAACCTATTTCTACATCTTCTTTTGTAAAAAAACTACCATCTTCCAACTCTCTACTATTAATAGAAAAATATTCAGGAGTTGTTCCAACTATTGATGTTTGCCAATTACTTTGGTTACTGATAACCCTTGTAGAAATATTAAAAATTGGTGCGGCCTCATTTACATCTTTTACTTTTAAAATTGCCTCATAATCACCAAAAGTAGTAGAAGGTCTATTTACACCACCGCGCATTCCTCCTCTTTTTGATGCTGCTGGTAATATATATAATTTATTTCCACCAAAAGAAGCTAATTGTTTATCAATTTCATTTCTTAATGTTTGCCCAGCTGCTACCATTAAAACTACAGCACATACACCTGTTACTATACCTAAAATTGTTAAAAAAGATCTCAGTTTGTTTGTTTTTATTGAGATCCAAGCTTCATGGAGCATCGGTAATACTAATAGCATTTTTAATTTGAATATTTTCTTATACAGAAGATATATTTAGATTTTAAAAAATCAATAAAATAAATTAAATTGTATTGGTTCACATCATTTGGGAAAAACTTTCCTCATTTTTACTTTTATATTTATTAAAATATTCCATAGGACTTAAATAGTCAATAGATGAATGAGGTCTTTTATTATTATAATTATTAATAAATTCTTGTAATATTATAATCTCCTCTAGTATTTATATTATTTAATAAATCTTTTTTACTTAATAATTCATCTCTAACTATTCTATTGAATCTTTCTATTCTTCCATTATATTTAGAAGATCTAGGAGGTAACACATATAGTTTTATATTATTATCTTTACATCCCTCTTCAAAGTATTTCATAAATTCCTTCACTTTGTTACGGCAAACTTCGGTAGAATGATAAATTAAAATGATTAAGTAAAATTATCATTTTCCCACCTTTGTTTTCTGCTTTATCTATAATATGTTTATTACAATCTATATAGTTTATATCACTATTATTCTCTGTATTCTTCTCATAGGTATATTATTAGCATATAGTCTTAAACATAATTCTCTCTGTTCTGGTGGTCTTTTTTACTCTATCATCTTTTTCACAAAAATCTTTTTTACATTCCTTACATTAGTATCTTTGTTTATGATAGGTAATACCACTTTTAATAATAGATTCTCCATTGTAATGAGGACATTTTATAATTGTTGAACTAATAAATAATATTGTTATTATTAATACTTCTTTTATTTGTGCCTTTCTTAATATTTGTTTTAATTTCTTTCATTAGTTTTTATATTTTACCTTTTATAGGAATATAATTAGATATAGATATATATAGATTATAGTCAATGAATATTATAGTTAATAAATAAAAAAGTGGGTAGTGCCTTTTGGAGATATTATTCAATATCTTGATAATACTAGAACCCTATCTCTTTAAAGAAAAATGTCCTATAGTAATAGCGAAATACCTATATTTTAGTTTTCTACTTCTTTTTTTTAGTTATTTCCTGATTCCAAAAACATCTCCTTAAAAAATAAGAATTATTCAACCCAATTTTATTAACACTTAAACAATTCTAATATTTTTTTTATGAATAATAAATAAAAATAAATTACTATTTTTTTATTTTTTAATTCACTAAACTATTTAAAAAAATAAAAATAGAATTAACTAAAAAAGAAGTTATAGTCATTTTTAGAATTTATTCCAATTCACTCAACCCACTACATAACTCATAATATCTACCTTTATTTTTTAGCAATTCTATATGACTTCCCTGTTCTATTATTTCTCCATTTTCCAAAACAACTATTTTATCAGAATTTCTAACCGTTGATAATCTATGGGCAATTATAAAGACAGTTTTATTTTTTATCAAATTATTCATAGCGTTTTCTATTAATTTTTCCGTTCTTGTATCTATCGACGATGTAGCTTCATCAAGTATTAAAACTGGTCTATTAGAAATTATTGCTCTTGCTATTGCCAACAATTGTCTTTCTCCCTGTGATAGATTAGTTGCATCAGCAGTCAATATTGTATTGTAACCATTAGGTAAATTTGATATAAATTTATCAGCATTAGCCAATCTTGCAGCTTCTAAAACTTCCTCATCTGTAGCTTCCAATTTTCCATATCTTATATTTTCCATAATTGTATCTGTAAATAAATGTGTATCTTGTAAAACCATAGAAAACATTTTTCTTAAACTACTTTTTTTAATATCCTTTATGTCAATGTCATCAAAAGTAATTTTTCCATCTTGAATATCGTAAAATCTATTTAATATACTAATTATAGTTGTTTTTCCAGCACCAGTAGAACCAACTAACGCTATTTTTTCACCTTTATTAGCCCTTAAATTTATTGATTTTAAATTATTTTCTCCATTTTTATAGCTAAATGTTACATTATTAAACTCAATTTTGCCATCTATTTCTTTATTATCTTCAAAAGTTATCTTTCCATCATCAATTTCTGTATTTTTATCTATAACTTCAAAAATTCTTTTTGCTCCAGCTAAAGCAGTTAAAACGTTAGTAAGTTGATCTGCAAGCTCTATAATTGGATCAATAATTGCCCTTGTATAAACTATAAACGGGACTAAAATTCCAATTGAAATAATTGATTTCGTTATAAATATACTACCAATAATAGCAATTAAAACATAATTAATATTTAATAAATTTACCAATACTGGAAATAATATACTCGCAAAAGTTGTGGCCTTTGTGGAAACCTCATATAATTTATTATTAATTTTTTGAAAATCATTTTTTGATAATTCTTCATGACAAAACACTTTTACAACTTTTTGACCTTCAACTATTTCCTCAATAAAACCATTCAATTTAGCAAGCTCATTTTGTTGTTCTGTAAAATATATACTACTTTTTTTAGCTATTTTTTTAGCGAAAAATAAAGAAATAAATAGAACAAAAATAGTAATTAAAGTCAATTGCCAACTGTAATAAAACATCATAGAAAAAGTTCCAATAATGGATATTATAGCGGAAATATATGTTGAAAAAGTTTGGGTTAACATTTCCCTTAATGCATCAATATCATTAGTATATAAACTCATTAATTCACCATGTTTATAACTATCAAAATATTCTATTGATAAATTCTCCATTTTATTGAATAAATCTGTTCTAATTTTATATAACGATCTTGCCACTACTGTAACAGTTAATCTTCCTGATAAATAGGAACAAATAGCACCAACTATATAAATAATTGCAATTATTAGTAAAATATGTATAAAGCCATTTACAAGTTCTAAATTATAGTTTCTTGCTAATGGTTCAATATATTTATCTATTACGGTTTTTAAAAATGCTGTTCCAATTATTCCCGTAAGCGAAGTAATGACAGTTGTTACAGTAATAATAAATAATCTAATTTTGTAATCAAACATATAGGAAAAAACTCTTTTTAAAATCTTAAAATCAATTTTAAAATTAACAGAATCTCCTTTAAAACCCTTTATTTTTTGCATAATATTATTCCTCCATTATTCCATCTTGTTGCAACTGATATATACTTTTATATATATTGTTACTAATTATTAATTCATTATGTGTACCAATTGCATTAATTGTACCATTATCTAAAACAATTATTTTATCAGCATTTTCAATTGAAGAAATCCTTTGTGCTATTATTATTTTTGTTATGTCTAACATTTCTTCTTTAAATACTTTTTTTATTTTATCTTCCGTAGTTGTATCAACCGCACTTGTAGAATCATCCAATATTAATATTTTCGGCTTTTTTAATAAAGCTCTAGCTATACATAATCTCTGTTTTTGACCTCCTGAAATATTAACTGCTCCTTGTTCTAGATAAGTATCATAGCCTTTTGGAAAAGACATTATAAAATTATGGGCTTGGGCTTTTTTGCAAATATTAATTATTTCTTCATCTGTTGCTTTTTTATCGCCCCAAAGTAAATTTTCTTTTATAGTCCCGGAAAATAAAGTATTTTTTTGTAAAACTATTGATATTTGAGATCTTAATGTTTTTAATTTATAATCCTTAATGTCATTACCTCCAATTTCCAAGACTCCTTCTGTTATATTATATAATCTAGACAATAAATTTATTAAAGTACTTTTTCCTGCTCCTGTACTGCTAATAATTCCTATCATTTCACCAGAATTTATTTTTAGATTTACATTTTTTAAAGTTAAATTATCTTTATTTTTAGAATAGGAAAAAGATACATTTTTAAACTCTATAGAACCATCTTTAAATTTAATATCTTTTTTACCATCTTTAATATCTGGCTCCTCATCTAAAACTTCTAATATTCTCATAACTGATGCCTTGGAAAACATTAACATTACAAATAAAAATGCAAACATCATAATTGTAAATAAAATTTGAGATGTGTAGGTTAAAAAACTACTTAACTCGCCAATTTTCATATTTCCTTTTATTATCATATTCCCACCAAACCATAAAATAGATAATATTGAAATATAAATAATAAAATTTTCAGCTGGTGCATTTAAAGATAATAATTTTTCTGCAAAAACTTGTGCTTTTTTTAGACTTTTTGCTTTTTTATTAAATTTTTCTTTTTCGTAATCTTCTCTTACAAGTGATTTTATAATTCTAATATTAATTAAATTCTCTTGCATAGTTAAATTCATTTCATCTTCTTTTTTTAATAATTCTGTAAATCTCGGAAAAACAACGGCAGCTATAGTGATTAAAATTATAAATAAAAATAATGATGTTATTACGAATATGGTTGATAATTTAGGATTTATTAAAATTGCCATTATTGTAGCTCCTATTACTCTAAAAGAACATCTAACACCCATTCTTATTATTAGCATAAATGTATTTTGAACTTTTATTACATCACTTGTAATTCTTGTTATTAATGAAGCGGTTGAAAATTTATCAATGTTGTAAAAAGAAAAAGATTGGATTTTATCAAAAATTGCTTGTCTTAAATTTTTAGCAAAACCTCTAGAAGCTTTAGAAGCAAAAAATCCACTTAATATGCTGAAAAATAATGATATAAATGCCAATAAAATAGCTATGCTTCCCATTTTTATTATATAATTTAATCCATTATTGGCAATTATACCATTGTCAATAATTTTTGATATAATAAAAGGAATTAATAATCCTATTATAGTTTCTATAATTACACATAAAGGTGTTAAAATAGTATATTTTTTATATTCTCCAATAAAACCAAAAATTTTTCTCATAAATTTCTTAAAAATAAATATATTTTAAGAAAATAATAAAAATTGATTTTGTTATGTCAAGGCTAATTTTTAAGGAAAAAAATAAACATAAAAAAATCAATTATTCAAATTAAAAACTTAAATAATTAGTCAATTTCAAAAAATCTCCAATTTCTAACTCTTCAGCTCTAACTCCTGGATTCAAATCACAATTTTCCAAAATCTCTTTACATTTTACTGAATTTTTTATATCAAAATTCAAATTATTAAAAATAGTTTTTCTTCTCTGATTAAACAATATTCTACATATTCTGGATAATTTTTTAATTTTTGTTAAATCAACATCTAATTTAGGCTTTAAATTTACAACACTAGAAACAACTTTTGGCGGCGGAAAAAATGCTGATGGTTGTATATCAAAACATTTTTCAACATTACATAAATATTGACATAATATACTCAATCTTCCATAATTTTTAGTTTTAGGTTTTGCAATTATTCTATCTACAACTTCTTTTTGTAGTAAAAGTGTCATACTTTCTATATTATTAATACCTTCTAACCACTTAAACAATAAAGTTGTCCCTATATTATAGGGTAAATTCGAAATTATTTTATATTTATTCCTAAATAACTCTTCTTCATTTATTTTTAATGCATCTCCATAAATAAAATCAACATTTTTATAATATGGTTTTATTTCATTTTCTATTATAATTTTACACCTTTCATCCAAGTCAATAGTAACAAGTTTTAGGGGATTATTTTTTAAAATGGCACTTGTCAAACCTATTGGCCCAGTACCAACCTCTAAAACTTCAAAATTATCTAAATCACCAGCACAATTAACAATTTTTAACAATAAATCTGGATTAGTTAAAAAATTTTGTCCTAGTGATTTTTTTGTATATAAATTATATTTTTTAATTATTTCAACTGTTGTTAGCATAAAAATAAAATTATTTTATTACTCCTGCAGAACCAAAAACAGTTTTATTTTTTTCCATATACATTTCCATTAAAGCTGTTCTTGCTTCTCCTAGATATCCTCTTGGATCAAATTTTTCAGGATTTTCTACCATAAATTTCCTAATCATAGCAGTCATCCATAACCTTCCATCAGAATCAACGTTTATTTTACATACTGCTAATTTTGCTGCTTTTCTTAATTGTTCTTCTGGTACACCAAAAGCTTTTTCAATTTTTCCACCAAATTGATTAATAATAGCAACAGCATCTTGTGGAACTGATGAGGCACCGTGCAAAACTATTGGAAAATTTGGCAATCTTTTAGATACTTCTTCTAAAATATCAAATCTTAAAGGTGGGATATCTTCTTTTTTTTCTACTTTAAATTTATAAGCTCCGTGGGAAGTTCCTATTGAAATTGCCAAACTATCAACACCTGTTTTATTTACAAAATCTTCTACTTGTTCCGGTTGTGTATAATGTGATTCTTCAGAAGAAACTTCATCTTCAATTCCAGCTAAAACACCAAGTTCACCTTCCACTGTAACATCATATTGATGTGCAAATTCAACAACTTTTCTTGTTTCTGCTACATTTTCATCATATGGCAAAGAAGAACCATCAATCATAACAGAAGAAAATCCATTTTCAATACAATCTTTACAAATCTCGAAATTTGCACCATGATCCAAATGTAAAGCAACTGGAATTTCTTTTAAATTTAATTCTCTTGCCATTCTCTTCATCATATCTATAGATCCTTTTGCCATACCTTTTAAAAGATCACTATCTGCATATTTTCTAGCACCTGCTGAAACCTGTAAAATTACCGGTGATTGGGTTTTTAAACAACCTATAACTATTGCCTGTATTTGTTCCATATTATTAAAATTATAGGCAGGAACAGCATAACCACCTTCGTATGCATTTTTTAACATTTGTTTTGTATTCACAAAACCTAAGTCTTTATAATTTATCATTATTACCTCATTTTTTTTATTAATAAATATTTTTTATTCATATTACAGCCTATTTACAATATTATTTGCTTTTCTTTTTGCAGGATAGTTTTTTGATTAAATGATTTATTAAAACTTTTGTCTCTTGAAGTAGTTTTAATTTGCTTTTTTATTTTTTTAGTTATCATCACAATTTTAGCTCTTGCTTCCTTTAATTTTTTAACATTTATATTTCTATCACTCACAATAACTTTTATTTGGGATTTTGTTAATAAACTGCTAAACATCTTTTTTACTTCAATTAATTTCATTCTTTTTTTAAGTATTCCTAAACCAAAAGATGCCAATGATCTCATAGACTTAAAAGTATTAATTTTAGCTTGCATACGAAATGAAAATTTTTTATGATTTTTTTTCTTCACTTGCCCTTTTATTTGTTCTATTTTATCAACAAGATCATAATTAATTTCCATACCACCAACTTCTCTATTTAAATTTCTTTCGATAGTTTTTGCCCCATACGAATCATTATTATTTTTAAAGCCTTGCTTTTTTAAATCTTCTATTTTTTTTATTGCTTGTTCTTTTACTTTATTTATATAATCTATTTTTGCTTGTTTTTCCATTTCTTTATTTTTATCCCTATAGTTAGCATCATCATCACTACTATCTTCTTCATATTCTTCCTCTATATATCCATAATCAGGCTTTATAGCATAATTTTTAAAATTAAGATTAATATTTTTCTCAAGCCTATTTTCCATAGATCTTAACCTTTCTTCTCTTTCTTTTTGAAGAATTTCATCCGTTTCACTTAATAATTTTTGAAACACTTTGCTGAATATAGACATTTCTTAACATAATTCAATTTCATAATTATGACTATATCTTTTTAAAAATTTAAAATCAATAGAATATTTTAATTTAGTAACAGTTTTGTTTTTCAATAAATTCTTGTTTTTATTTTTTGTTATTTTTTATGCAGGGATCCTATTATTTTTTACTAAAAAGTTATTATATCATAAATTCAGATTTTATTAGTAATTTATTATTTATTATTAACAAAATCTGACATTTAGATTTTTTAAGTTACCGCAATTTTTTAATTATTCTGCAAAAAGTTTTATTATAAAATTCAATTAATCTCTTAATTTTTAATTATTTTTTAATCATTCGTTTTATTATTCAATACCATTCCTATAATTTTATAGTAAATTATATCCTATATTTTGTACATCAGTAATTTCATTAATACTTTCCTGAAAGTTATTTAAAAAATTATTAGCCCTTTTTATTTCATTCATATAAAATATTCTACTATAACTATTATTTAATTCTCCAAGTTTATTGGTAAAAAACTGCAAAGTTTCTATATTATTTTTTAAAATAGCTGTTTCCAATATTGTTTTATCTGTATTAATATTTTTTGGTTTATTAAAAAAATACATCAAATATTCATATGATAAATCATTACCAATAGCTTCTAATACATTATTTATAATTTCTTCGTTGTTATCACTTAAAGCTTTAAAAAATATTTTAGAAAGTTTATTAATTTTTTTATATTGTTCTCTTTTATATGCACTATAACAAAAACCAATAGTAGACCCTAAAATCATTAATGGCTCAATTATTATTTTCCCCATTAATAATTTAATATTATTTTTCCCTTTACTGTATTTAGATAATTCATTTAATATATCTGCCGTAGTGCATAAACCACCAAGTTTCATATAATTATTTAAAATTTTTTCTATTTTTTTATATGTTACTTTATTTGTCAAATGTATTTCCGGTATAACATTATTTTCAATTATATCGTCTATTTTGTCCCAACTCATCTTTTTCCTTTTCAAAAAATTTACAATTTTATTGTACCATATAAAAAGCTACTTGTCAATAAAATATTTTTAATATTTTTTATTTTTAAGCGCGAAATCAATAATCTTTATTTTACCACTTTTTAAATCTTTCTTAAATTCATTTATTATAGCATCAATTGCATCTGCAAAACTATTAGTTGAACTAAAACTATAATTAAAACTATTATAGTTTACTAAATTATCATCTTTATCC
>CATOJU010000017.1 GCA_951800555.1 uncultured Rickettsiales bacterium
GCCTTGCTTTTTCAATTTTTTCTTTTCTAATATTCTTTTTTTCATTTTTTAATTCTTCTCTTTCCATTTCATAATCTATTCCTTTCTTTTTAGCGGCGCCTACCATTATATTTCTGGCATTTAATTTTGCTCTTTTATCACATAAATTTGCAAAATCTCTACAACCAAGTCTATGTTCTCCATTGAGTACTTCGATTTTATTTTTCATTTTTTTGATTGCTTTCTTTTGTCTAGAATTAAATCCTAAAAAAAACCTTTTTCCATTTTTTTTCTGTTTTTCTTTTAATTCTTCTTCTTTAGAAATTACAGCCGAAGCAAAACATCTTTCATATAATCTTGTTTGTTCAGTTGAATCTAGAGTTTGTCCATTTTTTTCATATTCTTTTAAAACTATTTCATATCTTTCGGAAGCTTTTTTATTTATATTTTCTAACATCACTTCTTCTGCACTGTCTATTTCTCCATCATTTTTTATATCAGTAATCATAGTTTTAGTTTTCTTTTCTACTTCTTTACCAGTTTTCCCATAAGTTCCTTTACTCATTAATTCTTTTGTTTTTTTAATTTCTTCTTTAGCTTTTTGATCCATATTATATTTTTTAGTTCTATTTCTGTATCTTCTAGCTTCCTTTGATAAAGAAATTGAAAAATAACCTTTTGGTTTTATTGGCGGTCGTCCTTGTTTTTTTGCCTCTGCAAGTGCATCTTTTAAATCAATATTTGGATTTTTTACTTTTGCTTGTATTGCTTTAGTATATGTTTCATATAAATCAGTACGATCAGGAATTAAAGCTTTTTTTAATTTTTCTTCAGCTTTTATAGTTTCTTCTATAGTCCCACCTCTTTTACATTCTACTATGTTTTCTGCTAAAAGATTTAAATAAGGATCTTTTTTATGTATATAATTATCAACTTCTTCATTCATTTTTTTTATATCTTTTTCTTCGAGAGTACTAATGTTTTCTGGTGCTTTTTTCCCAGTATATTCTTCATATTTTTTTTCAAATTCTTTTTTTTTATTTTCATCATCATTAATATGTTCTAATGTTCCCTGTTTTACTTTTCCATCATTACCTAAATCTTCAGGTTCAATTACTCCTAAAAGAATCAATAACCATGTTAAAAAATCGTCGCTTTTAGACCTTAAATCACCATAAGATTTCGATGCTATTTCATTATATTTTTCTTGTTGTTCTTCTGTTGCATTACCTTCAGAGTTTTCTGAACTATTTGAATTATCCATACTTTCCATTTCTGCTTCTGACATATCTACAGGTTCTACTTCCTGAGCTTGATTTTGTTGTTGTTCTACCATATTTATTTCCATTATTTATTAAAATATAATATATATTATATAAAACCATAATTAAAAAGTCAATAAAATTTTAATTTTATATCAAAAAAAGCAACAAAAACAAATTTCTCAAAGAATTACTATTCATAGTACTTATAGGAATTAAATTAAATTCATAATCACTATTTAAATTTTCTCTTTTAAAATTATAACCAATAGTAAATAATCCTGCCTTATCTTTACCAAAAAGAATTTTATTAATAATAGGAATTTTATTTACTCCAAATAAAGTATTCAATTTTCCAAGTGGAGCTATTAACCCCTCGAAATCAAATTTCCCTGAATCAAAATAATATCTACCACCACAACTTATTCCAAAGCCAAAAATATCACTACTTTCTACCAACAATTTTTTAATTCTCAAAATATTATCATTAAAGTAAATTTCTGTTGAAAGTTTATCGAAATTCATAGTGTTATTTGATTTTAAATTACTTTTAAATTTTTCTGTGACAATATTATTATTTAAAATATAATTATAGAATTTTGCATTTTTTAAATCCTTAGTAATTACACTAAAACCATGTTTTACTCTTAATCTCCCTCTAAAATTAAATTTTTCATCAATCACTCCATCGAGATATAAATCACCATTTAATACTTTATCATTTATATCAAAAATACTTAAAAACTTTCCAAAGTTGTTGTAACTAAAATTCAATTGATATTTATTTTCATCGAATTTTAATAAATTAAAATTTAAATTATTGTTTTCTAGTTTTGATTTTAATTCCAAATTATATATTTTATTATTAGAATAGCTTCCTAATATATTCGTATTTGTAAAACTATATTTTTTATTGAAAATTAAATCATTAAAATTTATATCAAAATTTATTTTTTTATCAATTTCTAAATAATCCTTTGTTACAGATATAGATAACCCATCATACTCTACTTTGAGACTATCAACTAATTTGTCAATTTCTTTATTTATATTAATTTTTTCTCCATTTATATTAATATTTATATCGCCATTATCAATATATTCAAAATCAAAATTATTATTGTCATATATAATATTATTTAAATATAGTCCTTTTAATTCTCCATCTCTTATGGTTCCATCTCCACCAAGATTTATAGCTTTACCATTAGCTTTAATATTTTCTAATGTAACTTCTTCATCAAAAACATTAATATCTAAATTTAATCCAAAATCTTCATTTTTATTTTTTACAAAATCAATTATTGGAAAATAAATAAAAGAATCTTTAAAATTTACTTTAGTCAAAAATTTATTAGAATTTGCATTTTTTAACAATTTAAATTCAATACCAGAATTATCATTAAATAAAAATGTGTTATTATTTTTAATATTTCCATTAATATCTATTAAAACATTTTCAAATATTAAATCGCTAAATGGCATATCAATTTTTATAGTCGTTTTAGCTTGCCCATTCAAATAATTTTTTACAAAATTTTTTATTTTTTTTTTATTTGTACTACCTATAAAGTAAAATAATTCATGGGCATCTCCATTAGATTCTAAATTTATAAGTAATGATGGATTATCACTTGTAAAGTCTGTATAAATTGTTCCATTTGAAATTTTTGTGTTTTCTACTGTTGCTTTATTCACATAAAATTTCATATCATTATCAGTAAAAATAGCTTTTGCTTCCATATTATAAATAGATGGAAAAAATTCACTATAATTAAGGTAAACATTGTCCATATAAACTTTAGAATCAACTTTTTCAAGCTTTAATTTTTTATCATTTTCATCAAAATTTAGTACAAGATTGGCAATAGCTCTTGGTATTAATCCAGATTTGAAATGTTCTATAACCCACTCCCTAATCCCTAAATCATCAAGAAAAACTGGCCATAATATATACAATTCATCAATACCAGCATTAGCTATATCAAAGTTTAGCTTAAGAAAATCTTTATTTTCAAATTCAAAAGACATAGCAAAATCTATAATTTTATTTTTATTTTTGTCAGTAAAAAGTTCAGCAGTTAAACTTTTTAAATCTATACTTTTATTATCTTTTATATAACCATCCAAGACTAAATTTTTATAATTTATATTGCCTCCAAAAAATTGTTTTAAATTAAAATTTCCTTTTTGTGAAGTAATTGTAAATTTACTATTTTCAACAGTTTTACAATCTTTTATGAATATATTAAAAACGACGTTAAAATTTCCTTTTACATTTTTAATATAATTTTCTAAATCTGGTAAATTTTCAAAAACATTAGTCAAATTATAAATAGAAAGATTATTTAATTTTATCTCGCAATCTATGTTTTTATTTTTTTTTATAATACAATTATTAAAAGACTCTAATATTTTTTTTTTATTATTAATTTTAGTTTTTAAATTAAAATTTAATGCAACACTATTAAAATGTTTGTTAATTTTTATATGATTTTCAATTATTTCAATTTTGTCTAGATTTTTTGTATCTTTATTAAAAAAATATAAAGTACTATTTTTTATATCCAGTTTATTAAAAAATAATATATTATTTTCATTAAAATAATCAGTAAAATCATCAAATATATTAGTTATTTCTTCATAATTTAAATTAACTTTTGATACTTTTTTCTCTTTTGATAAATTATTTTCTAGACCGTCATATCCTAAATAAGTTGTTACATCTTCTATTGCTATATTGTTTAAAAAAAATTTACCAAGGATTAGATCCCATATTTTTATTTTAAAATCTATTTTTGGAAAATTTAAATAAATTCCTTTAATCTTAAAATCAAGATCCTTTACACTATAAATTATATCAAAATTTTTATTTAAACTTAAACTAGCTTTTTCAAATTTAAAATCATCTATATTTTTTATACTTCCCATTTTTGTGGCTACATATTGATTTAAAGAACCTATTTCTCTCGGTTCTTTAAAAATAAAAATCGCCAAAAATAAAATTGGTAATAATAAAGTGATTAATAAAGATAAAAAAATTTTAATAAATATAAACAATAAAGAAAAAACTTTTTTATCTTCTTTTTTCAAAAAAATTTCTAGTTTTTTAAAGAAATTCATAAATTATTTATTATTAATAATTATTGTAAACTATAATTTTTTTCTTTCAATTTAATTTTCATTTTTACTTTATTTATCAATTCATCCAAAGATAAATCAATAGTATTTTCTTCACCTAAAATTCTAACATTCACAGTATGAGAAGTTTCTTCTTTTTTACCTATTGTTAAAATATAAGGAATTTTTTCCAATGACATTTCTCTAATTTTGTAACCAATTTTCTCATTAGAAACATCAAGTTTTGCTTTTAAACCTTCACCTGCCAATCTATCATAAACATATTTAGCATAAGTTTTACTATCGTCAGAAATATTAGCTATACCAAATTGCAATGGATTCATCCATAAAGGAAATTTACCTTCAGTTTGCTCTATAAATATTCCTAAAAATCTTTCTATAGAACCAAAAATTGCTCTATGAAACATTATAGGTTCATGTTTTTGCCCGTCTTCTCCTACATAGCTAATACTAAACCTAGCTGGTAAATTCATATCTAATTGTATAGTTCCAGCTTGCCATTCTCTACCAACTGCATCTCGCAAAACAAATTCCAATTTAGGTCCATAAAATGCCCCTTCTCCTTCAAAAATTGTAAAAGGTAATTCCATTTTTGATAGTGTATCGGAAAGTGCTTTTTCACTAATATCCCAAATTTCTTCACTTCCTATTCTTAATTTAGGCCTTGTAGATAATTTAATTTTTACATTTTCACTTTCAAAACCAAAATCTTTATAAATATCAAGTAAAAATTGTATCAATTCCATACATTGACTTTCCATTTGTTCAGGAGTACAAAAAATGTGTGCATCATCTTGTGTAAATTCTCTAACTCTTAAAAGCCCTAATAAAGCGCCACTTGCTTCATATCTATTAACTTTTCCAAATTCCGCTATTTTTAAAGGTAAATCTCTATAAGATTTTAATCCTTGTTTATAAATTAAAATTCCACCTGGACAATTCATAGGTTTTATACAAAATTGCTTTCCATCTTCTGTTTGACCTGAATAATTATGAGCTCCATATTTTTCCCAATGTCCTGAAATTTCCCATAAAACTCTATCCATAACTCTAGGAGTTGATACTTCAATATAACTAGAATTTTCCTGCTTTTCCCTCATATAGTTTATTAGTTTATTATACATATATAAACCTTTAGGATGCCAAAAAGCAGAACCAGGCGCATATTCTGGTTCAAAATGTGCTAGATCCATAATTTTACAAATTTTTCTATGATCTCTTTTTTCTGCTTCTTCTTGCATTTTTAAATAATTTTCAAGATTTTCATTGCTATCAAAAGCTACACCATAAATTCTTTGTAGCATTTTATTATTACTATCACCTCTCCAATAGGCACCAGCAACCTTTGTTAATTTAAAATTTTTTAAATATCTGGCAGATGGTACATGAGTTCCTTTACATAAATCAATAAATTCCCCTAATTTATATATACTTATTTTTTCATTTTGGTTTAATCCATTTATTAATTCAATTTTATAATCTTGTCCATTTTCCTTAAAATATTTTAAGGCATCTTCTCTACTCCAAATTTCTTTTATAAATTTTTCATCTTTTTTTACAAGTTCCTGCATTTTAGCAGAAATTATATTTAAATCATCTTCTGTAAACGGTTCAGTAACATCAAAATCATAATAAAATCCATTTTCTATTGCCGGTCCTATAGCAAATTTTACTTTATTATTTCCATATAATTCCTGTATTGCATAAGCTAATAAATGAGCAGTTGAATGCCTGAGAATTTCAAGTCCAGGTTCAGATTTTGTAGTTATTAATTTTATTGTAGAGTTATTAGTAATGTTTGTAGTTGATAAATCAAAAATTTCGTCATCAATTGCTATCGCAACTAAATTAGCAGATGTTTTATTTTCTAAAATTTTAGAGATTTGAAAACCATTAAGTCCTTCTTCAATTTCGTACTCTTTTCCAAAATAGTTTATCTTTAACATTTTTTTAATACTTAAAATTAATAACTTTCATAAAAACCTATTTTTAGGTCTAAAAAATTATAACATAGTTTTTATAAAAAGTAAAGAAAAAAATAAAATTATATCGGTTTATATTATTTAGGGAAAGCTTTCTTTACTTTTATATTTATAAATGTTCCATAGAACCTAAACAGTCAATAGATGAATGAAGTCTATAATATATATATTTAAATTCTCTTTCTATTATTAAGAATAAAAAATAATATTAAAGGAGTAAAAGAAAATTAAAATTAAACTTCTTTTCCTATCAAAGAAATTTCTTTTAATTCTTTAATTTTATTTTGATCTATTATTTTAAATTATCTAAAACATTCTGTAAAATATAATGAGCTGCCACCTTATCCACTATTTCTTTCGTTTTTTTAAATTTAGTTGACATTTCATCTATTAAAAAATTTTCAGCCTCAAAAGATGTCAAATACTCATTTTGAAAAAAAATTGGTATTTTTATTTTTTCATCCAACATTTTTGTAAATCTTCTAGCAAAAGCACTTGATTTTGTTTCTTCTTCTTTTGAATTTAAAGGTAATCCTACAACTATACCTTCTACATTATTTTCTATAATATAATCGTCTATTATTTGTATATCTTTTTCATTACTTTTTCTTTTTATAATAAATTTAGGTGTAGCTATACTTTTATCTCTATCAGATAATGCTACACCTATTGTTTTTGTTCCTACATCTAAACCCAATAGTCTTTTATTTTTTTGAATATTTTTTTTAAAGTCTATTAAATTTTCAAATATCATTAAAATTAGTTATTATTATTTTTAATAATATCATCTATTTTAACTAGTATTGTAAGAATCCTTTCTAATTGATCTAACCTTACCATATTTGGACCATCACTTGGCGCATTATCAGGATCTTGATGCACCTCCATAAATACAACCGCAACCCCTACAGCAACTGCTGCCCTTGCTATATATTCAGCCATTTCTCTATTTCCTACTGTACAGCCATTACCAGCTCCAGGCCTTTGAACTGAATGTGTTGCATCACAAGATACTGGACAACCAGTTTCTGCCATAATTGGGTAGCAAGTCATATCGTTTATTAAAGTATTATAGCCAAAACTTGTTCCTCTATCACATAAAATAATATTTTCATTACCGAATGTTTTCATTTTTTCAAAAATAAAATGTGTTTCTTTCGGGGAAAGAAATTGCCCTTTTTTAATTTGCACAGGTTTTCCAGTTTCAGCAGCAGCTTTCAATAAATCTGTTTGTCTACACAAAAAAGCGGGAATTTGTACTATATCTACAGCTTCTATTATAGGATGTTTAAATTGTTCTTCTGTATGGAAATCTGTTAATATAGGACAGCCAATTTTTGATTTTACTTCTTTAAAAATATCAACTGCTTTATCAATACCTAATCCTCTTTTTGCATTAGCGCTTGTTCTATTTGCTTTATCAAAAGATGTTTTAAATACATAATTAATTTGCAATTTATCACATATTTTTTTTAT
This sequence comes from uncultured Rickettsiales bacterium, assembly GCA_951800555.1. Taxonomy (GTDB): domain Bacteria; phylum Pseudomonadota; class Alphaproteobacteria; order Rickettsiales; family UBA1997; genus CATOJU01. The sequence continues at coordinate 7,841 of CATOJU010000017.1, forward strand.
AGATTCAGCCATAAATAAAGCATGTTCCAAACTTTCTAGTTGGCAAGGTCCACCAATAAAAGTAAACCTTAAGTCATTTGAAATTTCAAAATTACTGACTTTAATTTTTATATTATTTGTCATATTTTTTTTGTTTGTTAATATAATTTTTAGTATTTATTTTAATCAATGCCACTGTTAAAAATAATTTACTAAACAGTAATAGTTTACTATATAAATAATAATAAGTCAAGAATTTAAAAAAAGGGGGGATATTACTCCATTTTTTTTGATAAAATCTTAAAATTAATTAAAAATCAATAAAAATTAAATATAAAAAATTTATCAAATATTTTTTAAAAATTATTTGTAATATTAGTTAATATATATAATCAAGAAATAAATAAATATTCAGAATATTTCTTTTTATTTATTATTTTCTTGACTATTTTAAAAAAAATTATATATTTTTATATAAATTATATTTAATAAATATGCAGCATTTATGGTTAAATAAACAAAAGAATTCAAATTTAATAATATTTTTTAGTGGCTGGGGAATGGATGGTAAATCTGTGTTACTGGATTATGAAAAATTTGACATTGTCACTTTTTATAATTACAGAAATACTATAATTAAAAATAGTTTAATTTTAGAATTTTCAAAATATAAAAATATTTATTTAATAGCTTGGTCAATGGGAGTTATAATGTCAACCCTATTAACAAAAAAAATTAATAATATAAAACAAACAATAGCAATAAATGGAACTTTAAGAATAATTGACGATAAATTTGGAATCCCAACAAAAATTTTTAATATAACCTTAAGTAATTTAAATAAAATTACTATAGAATATTTTTTTCAAAACATAGGTTGTAAAGATTTTAGAATACCGAATAGAAATCTTAATTCTCAAATTAATGAATTAAAATTTATAAAAAATTTTTATAAAAATAATTCTTTTAATTCTAGTTTTGATAAAATTTTAATTGGAAACAAAGATATTATAGTTCCCTATAAAAATCAAAAAAGAGCTTGGGAAGATAAAAAAATTATTACAATAGGCAGTGGTCATTATATTTTTAATAAATTTAAAAAATGGGAAGAAATTATAAAATGTTAGATGATAAAAAATTTAATAAAAATTTATTCAAATACAATTCAAATGCGAATATCCAAAAAAATATAGCAAAAGAACTTATTGAATTACTATGTTTAAATATAGGATATAAATTTAATAATATATTTGAAATTGGTTGTGGTAGCGGATTTTTAACAGAAAAAATTTTTGATAAATTAAAATATAAAAAGCTTATATTAAATGATATAGTTAAAAATTCTAAATATTATGTAAAAAATTTTAGTAATAATTTTATATTTGGAGATATTGAAAAAATTAAAATACCAATTAATTTAGATTTAATCATTTCAAGTTCAGTTTTTCAGTGGTTAAAAAATTTTGAAGCTTTTATAGAAAAAGTTTATACTGGTTTAAATAAAAATGGGATTTTAGCTTTTTCAATGTTTGTTGGTGATAATTTTAAAGAAATTAATAATCTTGGAGATTTTTTGCAATATATTGATAATAAATATATCTTAAAATTATTGGAAAAAAATTTTGATATATTGTTATTCGAAGATAAAAAAACTATTTTGAATTTTAGTAATCCTATTGAAATTTTACGACATATTAAAAATACTGGCGTTAATGTTGTTGATAAAAGAAGATTGGAAAAGAGTGAAGTACAAAATTTTATTAAAAGTGATATTATAAATTTAACATATAATTATAATTTTGTTATAGTTAGGAAAAATTAAGCCGAGATTTTAAATATATTATTTAATAATATTTGTTTTTTGTGAAAAATTTTTATGCAATGGGTCTATTGAAAAATAATAAATTATTTTTAGTATAGATTAATATTTTGTAAATAAATGAAGAATGAATTATTTAGAATTTGATAAAAAACATATATGGCATCCATTTACCCAAGAAGCTACAGCACCATTAAATATAAATATAGTAAATGGGAAAGATTCATATTTATGGGATGAAAATGGTAAAAAATATATTGATTTAGTATCATCTTGGTGGACAAATTGCCACGGGCATTGTAATAAAAAAATAGCAAATGCTATATATAAACAATCCTTAGAATTAGAACATTTAATTTTTGCTAATTTTACTCATAAACCAGCAGTAGATTTAGTAGAAAAATTAAAAAAATTTATAAATCCAAAATTATCAAAATATTTTTTTTCAGACAATGGTTCTACTGCTATTGAAATAGCTCTCAAAATGACATATCAATATTGGCAGAATAAAGGAGATAATAACAGAACTTTATTTATAACAATGGATGGAAATTATCATGGAGATACTGTAGGGACAATGTCTTTAGGGAAGTCTTGCGGATTTTATACGCCCTTTGAAAGGTTAATGTTTAAAGTTGAAAATATTCCATTTCCTGAAACTTGGATTAATGATGAAAATATTGAAGAAAAAGAGCAAGATTCAATAAAATTTGCAAAAAAATTATTGGAAGAAAAACATAAAAATATATCAGCATTTTTTCTTGAATCATTAGTTCAGGGAGCTAGTGGTATGAGAATAATTAGACCCGAATTTGTGAATAAAATTTGCAAGTTATTTCAAGATTACAATATACCTGTAATATTTGATGAAGTTATGACTGGTTTCGGCAGAACTGGAACAATGTTTGCTTACGAACAAACAGAAATTGTCCCTGATATAATTTGCTTGTCTAAAGCTTTAACGGGTGGAGCTTTACCTATGGCTTTAACAATAACATCCGAGAATATATATAAAGAATTTTTAGATAATAATGGTAAAAAAACATTTTTGCATGGTCATTCCTATACGGCAAATCCTTTAGCTTGTGCTGCTGCTATAGCTTCTTTAGAAATCTTTGAAGAAATCGATGTTTTAGGAAAAATACAGAAAATAAACAAAATACACGTGGAAGAATTATTAAAACTAGAAAAATATGATTTTCTTGAAAAATTTAGAACAATTGGACTTATTTCTGCTTTTGAAATAAAAAATAACAGTGGTTATGGTTCGAATTTCAGTAATAATTTAAAGAATAAATTTTTTGAAGCTGGTTTATTATTGAGACCTTTAGGAAATGTTATATATTTTTTGCCACCATATTGTATTTTAGAAGAAGATTTGAGAAATAGTTATAAAAAAGTTACAAATATTATTATATCAAATATAAAATAAATATCTGATAAATAATATATTTATATAATAATTATTTTAGTTTGTCAACTAACTAAAATTTTGCTAAGTTAGGAGGAAATTTAAGATTGTGATTTATTAAAATTCCCAATACTTAAATTTTATAGTAATTTTTATAGTAATAAAATTAAATTCTTTAGGTGGTAAAATAATAAAAAAATCATAAAAATAATTTTAAAATTATAAATTATAAAACTATTAATGAAATTTGAATTTTAGAATAGCATTTTTAAGAAAAAAAGTACTAAGATAAATGCAAAAAGTTAGCTAAAGATTATATTAAAATATTATAGCAACATTTTTAAAAAATAATAAAAAAGCCAGACAAGAAGTTTAATATGTCTGGCTAACTAAAATTTTTTTTAAAAAAATGATATATTTTTATATTTTATTTATAAATTTATTTTTTTTAATATATTTTTTATATAAATTTTATTTATATATTTTCATATATTTTTTATTTATTAAATATATATTTTTATGTTTTTTTTAATATATATTTTTT